>JBBSVG010000105.1:0-7550 GCA_038233775.1 Bacteroidota bacterium
CGCCAGCGGCTGGTCGCCGGAGCGACAACGGCCGCCGCCTCGCGCACGCCCGACGCCGGACCGATGCTCGGCCTGCCGCTGCGGCTCTCGCTCGACGAATACCGGCTGCTTCGCGGCGATGAAGCGGTCCGGGCCAACTGGCTGGCGCTCCAGAGTGAAGCCATCAGCCGGGCGAGCACCGTCGAGAACGACCCGTTGAAGGCGTTCAGCCGGGTTCGGCAGGAGATCTCGCTCGGACCGGCCAGCACGGCGCTGCGGACGATCTTCGGCGACAACTCCGTCTCGCTCAACTTCAGCGGCAACATCAACATCGAGGGCGGCATCCAGCGCTACTCGGACCAGACGCTGATCCGCACCCAGCAGAGCGGCTCGCGCTGGTCGCCGCAGTTCGATCAGCAGTTTCAGATGAACATCACCGGGTTGATCGGGACGAAGTTCCAGATCGACGCCAACTGGGACACGGAGCGGCAGTTCGACTTCGAGAACCAGTTGAAGATGCAGTACACGGGCTTCGACGACGACATCATCAAGAAGGTCGAGGCGGGCAACGTCTCGCTCCGCATCCCGAACTCGACGCTCATCGGCGGCTCGGGCGCGCTGTTCGGGATCAGGACCGAGAGCCAGATCGGCGGGCTGCGGTTGCAGGTGCTCGCCTCGCAGAAGAAAGGCTCGCGCGACGAGGTCAAGATCAACGGCGGCGCCAGCGAGCGGACCGGCGAACTGTCGCCCTCGGAGTACGTCTATGGCCGCCACTTCTTCATCTCGAAGCTGTTCTACTCCGACACGACCTTCCTGACGGCCCACGGTCGGGCCTTGACGGATCGGGCGCACCCGATCAACGGCTACGAGTCGGTCCACTTTCCCGACGAGAACGGCAACGTCGCCAACCAGATCCCGTACACGATCACGCTCAACTCGAGCGATATCGAGGTCTATGCGACGGTGCGCGGCAACCAGGGCGCGCTGACCGACCGCTACCGGGGCTTCGCCGTGCTCGATCTCGGCTCGGTCCCGGCCGTGCCCGGCTCGTCGTTCCCCAGAGGCTGGAGCGAGCGCAACGGCTTCCCGACCGGCGCCGTGACGCCGTCGCAGGACGACCCGTACAACCCGTTCTTCGCTCGCACGGCCGACTCGTCCCGGATCGCCGCCATTCGCGCTTCCGCCCAGCCGACCGGCAGCGTGCAGGATCTGTTTGGTCGCTTCCCGAGCCTGACCCGCGAGTCCGGCGTGACCTACGAGGTCGGCGATTTCCGCAAGCTGACGCCGGGCAGCGATTACACCTTCGATCCGCTCTCCGGCGTCGTCTCGTTGAAGAGCGCCTACGACGACCAAGCCGTCGCCGTCGCCTACCAAGCCACCGCCACCGGACTCGGCGGTGCCGCGACCGTGTACAACGTCGGCGACTTCCAGACCTCGCGGACCGACCTGACGCTGATCCTGAAGCTGATCAAGCCGAGAAACCTCTCGCCGCAGAACGCGACGGCGTGGGACTACATGCTGAAGAACCACTACTCGGTCGGCGGACAGGGCATCTCGGAGGACGGGTTCGACTTCCGCATCGAGCTGCGTCCGTCGGGCCAGACCGCGCTCGACCATCTGCCGGATCGGGGTCCGAAGCTCATTACCGACCTGAAGCTCGACAACACCTCGCCCAACGGCAAGCCCGACGGGCAGTTCGACTTCAAGAGCAACTACATCGACGTCAACGCGGGCGAGATCATTTTTCCCTCGCTCCGGCCGTTCGACCGGCTGATCCGCGACACCGGTCAGCTCGACAGCAGCCTCGTCTTTCCGCAGCTCTACGACCAACCGGTTGAGCGGGCGCGGCTCTTGGAGCAGAGCAAGCCGTATCGGTTGGTGTTCAGCGCCCGGACCTCGTCGAGCGACCGGATCTCACTCGGCGGGTTCGGCATCGTTGAAGGCTCGGTTCGGCTCTCCAACGGCGGCACGCCGCTCCAAGAAGGGCGCGATTATCAGGTCGATTATGTGCTCGGCGAGGTGCAGATCCTCAACCAGTCGGTGCTGAGTTCCGGCTCGAACCTGAGCGTGACCTTCGAGAAAAACGACCTGTTCTCGTTCCAGAGCAAGACGCTCTTGGCGGCTCGGGCCGACTACGACTTCGGCGAGCACTTGACTCTCGGCGGGACGGCGCTCTCGCTCAACGAGAAGCCGCTGACGCAGAAGATTCGGCTGGGCGAGGAAACCGTCTCGAACCTGATCTGGGGCGTGGACGGCAAGTTCACCGCGACGCCGAACGTGCTGACCAGAGGGATCGACCGGTTCCTCTACGGCACCAAAGTCCCGTCGCAACTGACCATCAGCGGCGAAGTGGCGCAGATCAAGCCGCGCACCGGGTCGCAGACGAGTCTGGTCACGTCCGGCGACGGTCGCGACGAGGGCGGCACCGGCTACATCGACGACTTCGAGGGCATCCGCCGGACGCTGCCGCTCGGGATCGAGCCGACCGCGTGGATGCTCGCCAGCGCCCCGCCAGCCACCCGAATCGGCTCGACGGCCGAGCGGCGCTTCAGCAACCGGGGCCGGATGTACTGGTTTCGCGACCCCAACGATCAGGTCAACGCGACCGTCATCTACCCCGGTCGCGCCGTTCAGAGCGGCGACAACCGGCTCTCGGTGATGACCGTCCGCTATAACCCGACCCTGCGCGGTTCCTACAACTACTATCCAGGCTTCAAAGCGATTCGGCTGGAAGACCGCTGGTCCGGCTTCACCCGCGCCATCCCGGCCTACGCCTCGAACCTCGAGACGCAGAACTACCGTTACCTGGAGTTCTGGGTCGAACTCGACGGGACCGAGTTCGACGCGGCCTCGACCAACGGCTCGGGGGAGATGCACGTCGAGATCGGCGCGCTCTCGGAAGACGTGCTGCCGGACAACACGCTCAACACCGAGAACGGGCTGTTCATCGGTCCGGCGGCCCAAGCCATCGCCACCAACCACGACCTGCTGACCGGCTACGGCCGCGTGCCCGGTTCGGGCGCCGTGCCGCGAGACGGGATCGGGCAGGACGGCGCGTTTTCGCAGGATGTCGGGCTGGACGGCCTTTCCGACGCCGACGAGCGGGTGTTCTTCCGCGATTATCTGGTCGCCATCGGCATCGCCGACACGTCCGGCGGCGGGTTGCGGCCGGTGGCCGGGATGGAGAACTCGAACGAGTGGCTCGACCCGTCGGGCGACAACTTCACCTACCGCAACGACCTGACGCCGGGCATCGACCGGCAGTCGCGGGCGTTCGGCGGCCAGACCAGCGGACCCGATGCCTTCGTCGGCTCGTTCAACGGGACCGAGGGCAACCAGTTGGGCACCAACGGCAACCCGAGCCAACTGCCCGACAGCGAAGATTTGGACGGCGACCGGCAGTTGGACAACGACCGCGAGGTCTATCTCGAACACGTCGTCCCGCTCTCGTCGGCCGCGTTTCCGGTCGGCGGGGACAAGGGCAACTACGATTATCTGGTTAGCGGCGGCACGTCGGGGACGAGCAATCGGCGCTGGTATCAGGTCCGCGTCCCGTTCACCGCTTTCACCGCACCGGGCGGCGGGTCGGCCTCGACCGTGCTGTCTCGGGTGACGGCCGTGCGGATGTGGCTGACCGGGCTGAACAAGCCGATCCAGCTTCGGTTCGCGACCATCGACATCGTCGGCAACCAGTGGGAAGAACCGCGACTGGCTGGCGGCGAAGTCAACCAGCGCGACAACACGATCCGGGTCGAGACGATCTCCTACGACGAGAACCCGACCGCCTACGCCCGTCCGCCGGGGATGGAGGAGGAGCGTCGGCCGAGCGCCAGCGGCGACGGCAGTCAGGTCCGGCAGAACGAGCAATCGCTGCTGCTGAAGATCGTCCAGCCGCTCGCATCGACGGCCAGCCGCGTCGCCGTCAAGCCGCTGCCCGGTCGCGGCAGCCAGAATCTGCTCAACTACGGTCGGTTGAAGCTGTTCGTCCACGGCGCGTCGAACCTCGACTACCGGCTGGTCGAGATGCGCCGGGCCGACGACGACACGCTCCGGGCCGCCTACGGACTGCCGCCGTCCATCTCGCCCGTCACCTACGACGCCGAACTCGTCATCCGCATCGGGGCCGACACGTCGGCCAACTACTACGAATACCGCCAGCCGATTCGCGGCTCGACGGGTCAGTTGAGTGGCGACGGGACGCCGGTCGCCGACGACCTGTGGCAGCCGGGCGTCAACAACGTCGAGATCGATCTGGCGCTCTTGGCGGCGACGAAGAACGACACGACCGGTCGGGCCTACGCCCAGAAGCGTGGCATCGCCGTCCTGCGCGACGTGCCGACCTCGGCCGCCGGTGCCAAGCCGGGCGCCCGTTGGGGCTATCGCGGCAGCCCGTCCTTGTCCGATATCCGCGTCTATGCCATCGGTCTGGCGAACATGCGCGGCGACCGGCAGGCCATCGACAGCACCGAGATCTGGGTCAACGAGCTGCGCGCGACCGGCGTCAACAACGACGCGGGCTATGCTGGCCGGGCGAACATGCAGTTGCAACTGGCCGATTTGGGGACGATCAACCTCGACCTGAGCGGGCAGAACGGCGACTGGCACGCGCTCGAGCAGCGCGGCCCCAGCGGCGCTCGGGCCGATCAGCTCAACTGGGGCGTCGGCGGCACGCTCAACATCGACCGGTTCAAGCTGCGCGATCTGGGTTGGGAGGTGGCCGTCGCTGGCAGCCACAAAGAGCAGGTCGTCAAGCCGCGTTTCCTGACGAACTCCGACATCCAAGTCGATGCTGCTGTGCAGACCCGGCAGGACGTCGGTGCGCCGGGCGAGACGCCGGAGGAGCGGCAACGGGCCGCCGATGAACTGCGGCTGACGACCCAAACGCTCGTCATCAACGATCAGGTGTCCTTGCAGTCCTTCCGCCGGTCGCGACCGAGCCGGTCGTTCGTCGGCCGCTACACCATCGACCGGCTGGCGCTGACCGGTGTCAACTTCTCGCGCTCGTTTACCCGCAACCCGAGCACGCTCGACGACCGGGCGTGGAACTGGGCTGGTTCGCTCGGCTACGACCTGACACTCGACAACTCGAAGCGAACCGTCCGGCCGCTCGGGTTCCTCTCCGAAACGCCGCTGATCGGTGGCTTGCTCGGGACGGAGTTCGTCTATCAGCCGATCACCGGATTCTCGGTCGGTGCCGGGCTGACCCGTCGGCAGCGTCGGCGGCAGTCTCGCGATCAGGTGTTCTACGCGCCGACCGAGCGGAACTTCGACCTCAGCCGTCGGTTCAACCTGCAAGGGCAGGCGCTCATCCGGGCGGTCGGGTTCTCCTACCAGAACTCCGCCTCGGCCGATCTCGTCTCGACCATCGACCAGTATGCCTCGGGCGAGGGCTACGGCGCCGCAACGGTCAGCCGTGCGTTTTTGCGCGACTTGGGCGACAACCGCAACCTCGGTTTTCAGCACAGCTACGACCAAACCTCGGCGCTGACCTACAAGCTGCCGATCCCGCAGAGTTGGACGTGGATCACGCTCTCGGACCTCGGCTACCGCGCCAGTTACCGGTGGAACAACCCGCTGAACAACAACCGGGGCGTCTCGGTCGGCTCGGCTGGCTCCATCGACCTACGGCCGACGTTCAAGCCGCGTGCGCTGATCGCCAACCGGGGTTGGTTCAAGCGGTGGACGGCGCCCGATCCGCCCCGAGTGCCCAAACCCGCCGCACCGGTGCCGACGCCGATCCCGGCCGCGCCGCTCGATTCGCTGGGCAACCCGCTGCCGGTCGATTCAACCGCTGCGCCGCTCGACTCGACCGGCGCTCCTCTGCGCGGTCGCCGGGTGCGGAAGCCGGGCCAGCGCGATCCGTTGCAGGATTTGGCGAAAGTCGCCCGGTTGACCGGTCTGAGCGGCGTGCCCCGACTGCCGTGGACGATCCGGCGGCTCGTGCTCAACAGCCTCGCCGTCGATCAACTCGCCCTAACGGCGTCGCACAGCACGTCGATCTCGGCCTCGGGACTCGACATCCGGGGGACCGGGTCGGCCAACTTCGCCCGTGGACTCGCCTTCGGCCTGATCCCGCCCGATCCGCTCAACGGGCCGACGCTGCCCTACCAGTTGGGGTTCGCGTCCTACGACCCCATCGTCCGGTTCGACTCGGCCAACGGCGGCAGCCGGCTGGTGTCGAACTACGGTCCGGGCGGCGTCTATGCCGGGTCGAACACCCGCTACGGACCGGGCAACCGGCTGGCTGGGTTGAGCAACATCGAGGACCGGTTCAACCGAAAGGACGCCTTCGAGCTGCGGACCTCGCTTTTGCCGAGCAAGGATTTTCGGGTCGATCTCAACTGGCAGATCGACCGGGGTCGCGACCTGACGGCGAAGATCTCGACCCCCGATGAAGGGTTCGGCGACGCCAGCCAGACCGAAGGCGGGTCGATGGGGCGGACGATCTGGGCGTTCGGCACCTCGGCCGAGAAGGATGTCCAAGCGCTCTTGACTCAACTGGCCGACGCAGGGCAGATCGTCGGTGGCCGACCCAACCGTGAGCAGCAGGCGCGGTTGTTCCAGACCGGGTTTGGTCGCTCGATCTTCGACCGGGGTTCGGGCGAGCTGACCAACGCGCTGAAGAACCTGCCGCTGCCCAACTGGTCGGTCAACTGGACCCGGCTCGAGGCGCTGCCGCTGTTCAGCTTCGCCCAGCAGGTCACGCTGACGCACAAGTATTCAGCAACCTATAAGCTGAGCTGGGTGACCAACAGCCTCAGCACCGCGACGGCCGCAGCGACCACGCCTGGCGGCACAACGGCGAGCGCGGCAGCGAAGGGGCGCTACAACTTCCAGCAGCAATCGATCACCCAATCGTTCTCGCCACTGGTCGGGCTGAACATTCGGTTGAAGAACCAACTCGGTTTCAGCCTGCAATACAACCGCTCGCGCAACCTGGGCAACCCGTTCGTCAACAACTTCACCGAGAGCAACAGCAGCGGGTTGCAGGGCTCGCTCAACTTCTCGAAGTCGGGCCGCTCGCTGAAACTCCCGTTCTGGCCGTTCAACGGCAAGCTGAACAACGAGCTAACGTTCGGGCTGACCGGGCAGATCAGCCGTCGCCGCGACCTGAGCTACTCGTTCGCTGGCGGACCCAACCTGAGCGGCGGGATTGATCCGCTGGTGCTCAACGCGCAAGTGGTCTCGGGTTCGAGCACCTACGAGATCGAGCCGCGCATCGATTATCAGGTCAGCTCGTCGGTCACGGCGGCGCTGAACTTCCGCTACTTCACCGAGAAGCCGGACAAGGACGTGCCGACGCTGAACGAGCGGTCGACGATTGACGGGAAGATCAAGATCTCGATCCGCATCGGTGGCTGAGTCGAAGCGGACCCGCCCGGCGGGAATGGCCCGACGCAACCGGGGGTTTACCGCCCGACACGGGCAGCGGGAGGCAGGTGGCGGAGATGACGGGCGACAGGCGGGCGCAGCGGCAACCGGGGCGGCGGTGGGGGGTGGCGTCGTCGGCGCTGCTCGTCCTGCTCGCCTGCTCGTGTCCGGCCCTCGCCCAGTCGCTGCGGCCGCTGCCC
>JBBSVG010000106.1:0-7542 GCA_038233775.1 Bacteroidota bacterium
GTGTCCAGTTGATTCAACCGGACCGGCTGCTCGACCGGCTCGCCGGGCATTACGGTGGGACAGGCGTGGGGCGCCAGTGGGTCGGCAAGGCGCCGCTGTCGAGCGCGTTCTTCGAGGCGCTGTTGCGAGAAGCCAGCGGCGCTGGGGTCAGACTCATCGGACGGTCCGAAAGCCGCTACGCCATCGCTCCGACAAGTGAGACACGCACCTGTTTCTATGTCTCCCGGCTTGGCAATTGGCTGAACGCTCTGCCTGTTAAGCAGACAGAGCGGTTCGCCAACGTCGAGTTCATCGAGACCGATGACCCTGGCGTCTACTTCGATCCCGAGTGGAGCGATGGGTTTCCGTGGTGCTCGAAATTACAGATCTATATCGAGTTGAAGGTCGGTGGAAAGCGCGAGCGGGAAGCTGCTGCCCAACTTCGCGACGATCTACTTCCTCTGACCGAATAGATTGCTATGACCGACCGACAGCCGATGGACGATGACCCGCTCTACCGGTCGCTCTACGAGTTGGCCTTGGCCCTCCGTGATCGCGAGGTGCCCGTCGTGCTGGGCGGTGGGTATGGACTGCTTCTCCGGCAGAAGTGGGTGGTCGAAAGCGGTTTCGAAACGCTCCGGCCGATCCCGACGGCTCGCTCAACCGAAGATCTCGACCTGTACCTCACGGCCGAATTGATCGCCGACGAGACCCGTGTCGCCGCCCTGCGCGATGTGCTCGCTGCGCTGGGCTACCAGCCGGTTGAGGGCGCGCGCTACTATCAATTCCGCCGAGAGACGGATCTCTTCGGGCAACGGCGGTGGATCAAGGTGGATCTTCTCGCACCGCTTCCTCGGGACGAGGCGGCACAGCGGCGGTTGAAATACGACGGACGACGGGTCCGTCCTCGCACCGTGTCGGGTATCCACGCCCACACGAGTCCCGAGGCGCTGACCCTCAGTGAGCATCTGCTGGATGTGGAACTCAGCGGTGCCGCCGGCCCGGTGACGATCCACTTGCCTCATCCCTACACCAGCCTCGTGCTCAAACTCCACGCATACCGCGACCGCATGACCGACGAGTCAAGCGACTTCGGACGCCACCATGCCGCCGACCTGTACCGGACACTGGCGATGACGACGGAGTCGGAGTGGCGTGAGGCGCTCGATATCGGCCGCCGATACGATGAGACGGAACCCATCTGCGAGGCGCGGCGTCTCGTGTCCACCCTGTTCAGGGACGATGATTCCAAAGGCACGCTTGCGCTCAGGGAGCACCAGCGGGGCACCGCGATGCTGGATGTCTCCGGCTTTCTCCGCGATCTCCACGAGATCTTCCCTGCTCAAGTTCGCGGACGAATAGCACCCCGGCTTTAGCGGCCAACTCCGGTTGCGACAGCTTTCGCTGTTGCCGGACGAACACCGCCAGGAATCCACCTATCGGTGATTCCCGGTCAGAGTCATTGATTAAGAATACCCGTTCGGGTATAACAGCAGCCGATTAAAGGCCAATCGTACCTGATCGGGTATCCAAGGTGCCGTGCAGGTGACGGCTGAGGAGGAGTACCACTCGCTTGTCAAAACTGCAAAGATCATCTGTCCGAGATGGCCCCAGCTGAGACTGAGCCGCCAAGGCCCTTCGCAAATTGACCAGGGTGCCCAACGGCATCCGGGTGGACAACGCACCTCTCCCCCGTCGTTCTCTGCGGGCTTTTCTGGTCTGACTGTTTCAATAGAGTATGACAGAAAGGAGCGAGGCACGCTCCCCTGCTCAACTCTTTGACCGATCAGGCTCCGACATGGCTCGCTCGACCACCGCCCGCGCTACCACCACCCGCGCAAAGAACGACCGCAGCAAGGTCGCCACCCAGGCAACCGCCACCCAAGCCGAGACCGAGGCACGGGCCGCTGCTCGGGCAGAGAAGTTCGACAAGGCGCGGGCTATCCTCGCCGGCGGGCTTGACGGGATCGGGATCGGCGGCGAGGCGTTGGCCGCGTACCTGCGATTCCGGTCGAAGTTCTGGCGGTTCAGCGTAAACAACGTGCTGATGATCCTCTCGCAGAACCCGACTGCCCGGTATTGCATGGGCTTCCGGCAGTGGATCGACAACGGCCGCTCGGTCCAGAAAGGCGAGAAGTCGATGATGATCTGGGTTCCGTCGAGCCGCAAGCCGACGGCCGCCGAGATCGTCCTCGGTGCCGACCCGGCCGAGCCGCTGCTTTTCTTCATGCCGGGATCGGTCTTCGACTACGCCCAGACCGCCCCCATTGAGGGCCACCCGAACCCGCTGACCTACGTTTGCCCGATCCCGGTCGTCGAGGGCGACGAGTTCGCGCCACTGCTGGACACGCTCACGGCGGCAGCTGTAGCGCTCGGCTTCTCGACCGAGTTCAAGGATTGCGGCACGGCCAACGGCTACGCCGACTGCGACAACAAGATCATCGCGGTCGATCCACGCAACCCGGTCAACCAGCAGGTGAAGACCTTCGTCCACGAGCTGGCCCACGTCATCGCCCATGATTCGGTATCGGACCGAGACCGAAAAGCAAATCGCCCGACAACAAGCCGCAGCGCGAAGGAAGTTGAGGCCGAAGGCGCCGCCTTCCTCGTCTGTGCCAGCCTCGGGCTCGATACGAGCGGCTACTCCCTCCCATACGTGCTCGACTGGGCCGGAGAATCGGGATCAAGCCTCATCATCGAATCGCTGACGGTCATCGACAAGACCGCCCGTGAGATCCTGCTCGCTATCGGCTCCCCCCTCATCGAACCCAAAAGTGCCGCCGCGACAAGGCGTGTCGCAGCAGTCAGCCTGGAAGCGGTTGAAGCCGACTGACAGCACGCGCAACCCGGCTACGGCACCCACTGGGTGCCGTAGCCGAACACCGGCAACGGCATCCATATGACCGCGACGTCACCGTGACCCGCATCGTATCTGGCTCGACTGTTTCAATAGAGTACGGCAACGGGGACGCGGATCTCCCTGACCACCAACCCAAGCCAAACGGACGATGAAACAGACCCCGAGCCTCAGCGTGCGGACCTATCCCACCGCCCATGAGGCGGAGCGCGTCGCCGCCCTGCTCCGCTCCGGAGATGACGAATGGACCTACCGGGTCGAATGCCCCGACGGCGGCGCGTTTGTCATCGCGGTCTACGAAGGGGACGACTTGCTCGGTTTCTTCTGACAGAACCGCCACCGCAGACCATCGAAGCAGTCCCCATCGGGGTGGGTCAAGCTACCAAGATGTTGTGACCTTTGGCCCAACTGTTTCAAGTAGGTATGTAGTCGGTCGCGACATCGAACAGGCGAAAAGGAGCGCAGAAAGATGAAAGCACGATTCAGGCAGCGGGTCATAGCCGACAGCTACGCAGCATCGGGATGCCACAGGGTCAATCGGTTGCTGATCCCGAGCTGGCTCGCGGAGTTGCAGCGGTTCGGGCGCCACCTGCGAGCGGCGCAGGCCCATCAGGCCCGGCAGGCCGAAGGCGAGCGACGGCTGGAGGCGTTGCTCGAAAAATACAAATAGGCAGGCGGGATCGGTGGGTAGGACCGTTCGTCAGAGCCGACATCCGGATGAGATGTCGGCTCTTTTGGTCTTGCTTTGTTGCATTTTTTGACACAGTCGGCACACTCGTTTCACTGGGATATGGCAGCAAAGGGACTGGCCCGATGCGACCCTCCATCTGAGATGACGAGGTCGGGATGTCCAACAAGCACGGCGGAAGCTGGATTCGGGCGGAAAAACGGCTCGCCATCTACCTCCGCGACAGGTTCAGTTGTGCCTATTGCGCAAAAGATCTGCGAGGCGCTCGGCCAAGAGAAATCACGCTCGACCACCTGACGCCCCGCAGCAAGGGCGGTGACAACGAATCGGGCAATCTGGTCACGGCTTGCCTGTCGTGCAACAGCAGCCGGGGAAACCGACCGCTGTCGGCCGTCGCCTGCCGGTCGATCCGACGGCGCATCGAGCGCCGACGCTGCAAGCCGTTGAACGTTGAACTGGCCCGGAGCATCATCGAGGACCGGGGCAACGAACGAGCAGCGAGATCGATCCGCTGAACGTCCCGACCGGGACCGGATTCAATCTGGTCCCGGCCGACAGATCGTCCGGTTCCGAGAAGCGGCGCCTCGCGGCCCGACTTCCCGTGGCATAGCCCTTTCATCCACGACAAACGCCCAACGGCATCCCTTTTTGAACAGGCTTTCGCCTGTACCGAATAGCTCGTGGTCTTCTCAGCCCAGCGCTGCCGGAGAGCCGATTCCCTGGCGCCTCTCCCCCCTCTCGATGCCAACCCCTCCCGCGCCGATGCCACACGGAGGTGTACCCAGCGCAGGTTCATTCCTCCATATCTTGCTTTGTGATTTTGAGTTTTTGTACAAACCCGCAAATGATCTTTCGTGCAATCCAACCAACCATCATGGTTTCGGGCAGATCAACTGAAATCGACCGACAGCATCATTATAGCGAGCTTGGGATCGATACTGAGAGAGGGCGGATCAGTGAAGGAGTTGAAAGCCCTCCGACAACGGCCTGAGAGGCTGAACAGCCCGACCAGACGAGTGGATCGTGGCATGTGACACGGCTGGCCTGCGGGCAGACTCAACGACCCTGATCAGGCAAGCAGAGGGCACCCGGACGATGACAGGATAGCGGCAGCCGGTCGATGGTCAACCCTCTTCACAGGCAGTTGCATTTGGCCTAACTGTTTCAATTGAATATGAAAGCGGGGAGCAAGAGACGCTTCTTTTCGGTATCTCGAATCGGCGTGTCTGCCAGGATTTCCCCATCTCCGCCCGAGGAGCGGGCACATCCGTCATCCACTCTCTCCACTCAACGAACGACCCACCCATGAACGGCTACCGGTTCTACCTCGAGCACGCCACCCCGAGCGCGAAGCGCCGACGCCACCATGCCGGCACCGTGGTGGCGATCATCCCAACGCAGTCGAGATTCCAGGACGGCCAGATCGTTTTCGATGCCGTCGGTTCCGTCTACGATGTGCCCGACAGCCCGGTGACCAGCACCGGTGCCGCGCAAGCGTTCCTGAGCCGCAATTGCCGCCGGATCAGCGAGTCGAAGGCCAGGACGATCCACCCAACCCTGTTCAATTTCATCGACCCGTGACGGCCGCCGGGGAGGGTGCCAAAGACAGCGGAAAGTTGCTCGGCCGCCGCCCCTACTCCGACCGGTCGCGGCTGAACTTCGGATCGCAGTACCCGTTCTCGTCGAGCAGCGACTGGATAATCGCATTCAACGTTCGGCCACGGGGATCTTTCTTGGTTGCGGCTGCGATGCGGAGCGCGACCAGCGACTCAGCCCGCAGTTGAACGTGCAGATTGCCCACCTCCGGCTGGCTTTCGGTCTCGGCTATCGAATCCGCTGTCAATTGCCTCGGGCGCCCCCGCTGCGCCGGCGCCTGACCGGCGCCGACGGAACGTTGCCGGTTGCCAGCCCCTCCCCTGTCGTCGTCCGCACCGCTCGTCCCCTCAGATGCGCTGCCCGGCGGACTCGGCGGCGGCAACTCCGGCTGAATGGGCAACCCTGCGACTGCTTTGCCTCGCACAGGCATGGCCGGCATATCGAAGACCGGCTTGGCATCAGCCATCTCTGTCCCCTCCCTTACTCAATTTGACGGATGATCCGCCTCGTTCACATCGAGAACGCGCAGGGTCGCACCGACCCGTCGCCCGAGTTCTTGGCATCAAGTGCCTTTGATTCCCATCGCGGCCGTCAGCTGGACAAGCGCAACGAGCAGGTTCTCGTAGTCCTCTGCTCCAGTCAGACGTCGATTGAGCCCCTTGATCCCCCCCTGACGCACCGGCAGCGTCAGCGCCTCGCGTTCGTACTCGGTGATCGTCAGCTTCCGGTGGTAGGCCTTGTCGAGGTCAGATGAGGATCGGATCGGCGGCAGCGTCGCGCCCTTGGGGTCGATCTGTCCGCCGACCACCGCCGCACCGTAGGCCGAGCGCAACTGCTCCTCGACCTGTTTCGACCCGCTCACCCGGCGGTCGTAATAGGTCGGCAGGAACAGGACGGGTACCGAGTGATCGTCGTCGAGCGCGTCCTGCATCAACTCCCGCAGCATCGACATGCCCTGCAAGGACATCGCATCGGTCGAGACCGGGACGATGACCAGATCGCTCGCGTAATAAGTGTTCCGGGCGAGCATGTTCGGCGAGGGACCGGGGTCCAAGATGACGAGGTCGTACGGCCCCCCTTTGGGCGCCGTCCGAGGGGATGTGGCCGTCGCGTCCGAGAGCCGGTGCAGAGTCTGCCGCAGCCGCTTTGTCGCACCCTTGCTGGTCAGGTGGTGATCTACCACGACGAGCCGGGAGGACGCCGCCCAGAGATCGAGGACCGGGACGGTCTCCACCCCCGCCTCATTGGTCCACGCTTCCCCCCGGCGCACATTCGTACACACCTCCTGGGGTTTGGCCGTCTGATCGAGAATATCGGCCGTGCCAGCGTAGGGCAGCTGCCCGTCCATCGGCGCAGGCAGGAAGCTGATCGTCGCACTGGCCTGCGGATCGAGATCCACCAGCAGCACCCGCAGCCCCTGGTCGAAGGCGGCGCCGGCCAGATTGACCGAGCTGGTCGTTTTAGCCACGCCGCCCTTGAAGTTCATCATCGACACGACGATCATTCGTGTCTTCTCCTGATCCCGACTCCCCTCGACCGACGGCTCGACCTGCTCCATACCTCCCCCCTATCTGTCCTGACCTGAGTCCGCCCAAGAGGCAAGCGCCTCACCTTTCAACCGCCAAAGCGACAAGATAACAAATCCACCGTTGATGTAATATTGAAAACATCATTCCATGAAATCAACCAATAACCCTTTCCACAAAACAACAATTGACCGTTCAGACTGATCATGAAATCAACAATCAGACAAATCAACAAAGTAATATTTGTCGCAAACCACACTCAGCCGTAAGCCTCACATGTCCTCGTGTAGAATCCCACACTAGTGCCATCCAACAAAAGTTGTTTCGATGAAAGCATCATTTGATCATAGTCGCACAACACCATTTCTACTTTTGAACAAAACAACAAATCAACAAAGTAACCCGATAACACTCCGCATCGGAGAGCGGCTTTCCCTCCCAACAGGCCAGTAGGGCGAGCGGAAAACGGCATCCACGCGGACACCGATGCCCCAAAAAATGGCGCAACCGTTTCAGTAAGTAAAGGCAACACCGGATGTTAACCGGAACGCCTATTTACTGAATCGCCCCTTCGCCATGAACGCCATTGCCCTTGCCGCCGCCAACCGAATCGCCGCAACGTCCTCACTTGCCGCGTACCGGACGTTTGAGATGCTTCGCGTTCAGGGCGGTCGTGAGGGATTGACCGACCGCGAGCAACTCGCCCTACAGCTGACGGCGAAGATGCGTTCGCCGCAGGCATGGGAGAAGGCGGGGGAGTGGGTGGCCGACGGCGGGTTGTTCAGCAAGGTGCGGGGCGTCGTCAAGACCCCTGGGGCACAAATCAGGCTCGCGCAGCTGAACAACTGGATGCAGGCCAACAGGGGCGACGGACCCGACCATCGTCTGCGGGTGGA
>JBBSVG010000107.1:0-7531 GCA_038233775.1 Bacteroidota bacterium
AGAGTCAGACTGCTTCGAGCCGAAGTGCATCACCCGGTTGGCGCCGCCGGCTTTGGCGACGTATTCCTGTAAGCGACCCGACCGGATGGCGTGCAGGAATGCGAACGCGCCGATGAAGTTCGACTTGCCACTTCCGTTCGCGCCGATGAGCACGTTGATCGGGCCGAGCGTGACCTTGACGCACTTAATGCTCTTGAAGCCCTCAATGGCGATCTCGCTGAGCGTAAGTTTTGCCGTTTCAGCCATGCTTGCTCCCGGCGGTTGCGGCGGGGACGCGGAAGACCTTCATCACTTCGTCGCCCAGATGGTTGATGACCTTGACGGCGATGCGGCCGGAGGCGGGACGGTCGAACGGGCGGGATAGGTCGCTGTTCAGGCTGGCCCAGGCGTCTTCGTTGATCTCGGCGCGGAGCGTGGTTTTCAGCGCTTTGTACGGATCGTTCGCGCCGAGGAAATAGGCGTGTCGGACGAAGAAGCTCTCCTCGTTGTAGTCCGTGTCGATGAACCAGCAGGCGATTCCGTCGGCGTTGTCCGATTCGACGGTGCCGGTACTCGGGTGAAACACATCCACACCGTTGATCTTCACCTGAATCTGTCCGTCGCCGGATTCCAACAGGTCGATGTCGGGTTCGCCGAAGATGACGAACAGGTTGGCTTTGTCGGTGGTCTTCAGGTCGTCGGCCATGTGCAGATCGGCGTTCATCCGGGCTTTGAGGACCGGGATGCGACCGAGTTTGCTGAAGTCGCTGGCGTGGGCGTCGTAGTTGAAGGCGCAGGCGATCAGCACATCGAACCCGGCATCGCTGGCCTCGCGGGCGGCTTGAACGAGATCGGGGCGTGAGACGGTGCCGAACTCCGGTCCGATGAAGATTGCGGCTCGCTTGTCCGCACCGGTTTCAGCTTCCCCTTCTCGGTACCGACCCTCGGCGCAGACCAGATCGCCGGGCCACGGTGACAGCGTGGTGAAGCCGATCCGGCCGTCCCGATGCGCTTGCTGCACGCCCGCTGTGCGGAGGTTCTCGATAATCATCTGCGTGAAATCCCGCGCCTCACGGTAGGCGCCTTTCGGATCGGCCACGCTGCCATCGATCAGGTCATCATCTTCGCCGACGGTCAGGACGCGGTGCGGCGACAGGCTCTCGACGGTGAACGGCCCGGCGACACGAACTTTCTTCCGGTTCTCATACGGCTTGTCGTAGAGGAACTCGACATCGGCTTTCGCGGCGATGGAGGCGTCGATCTCTTTCTGCCGGGCGATGCGGGCTTTCCACCAGTCGGCGTGTGCGGTTCGGGCTGCTTCCGACCAGCTCTCATTGGCCTCTCGGGGAATCTCCCACTCTTCCCACGTCTTGCCGAGCAGCGTGTTGAGCGTTTCACGGAGCGGTTCGAGTTGCGCCTGAAACTGCGACCAGATCGTGTCGATCTCGGCGTTGTTGGCGATGGATTTCAGCGTGATGTGCGGAACGCGCTCATAGACGAAGCCGTGGCGGATGTCGCCGCGTGTCGGTTGGCTCGACGGTACGGTGCGGGTGATCTCGGCTTCCTTCCGCTGCCCGTCGGGCGAATCGGCCAACAGGTAGTACGAATAGCGGGCGCCCATCAGCCGGGCACGGGCCAGCGCCAGTGCGACGCGGGACGTGTCAATCGTGATCCACCGCCGCCCCCATTGCTCGGCCACATACGCCGTCGTCCCCGATCCACACGTCGGGTCAAGCACCAGATCGCCCGAATCGGTGGTCATCAGGATGCAGCGCTGAATAACTTTCACCCCTGTTTGAACGACATATACTTTGCTTTCCGCATAGCCACCAGTAGCCGTGTCAGTCCAAAGGTCGGATTGAGGAAAGAAGGGAAAATCCTTTACGAAGCGCCTGTAGCTTAACGTCGAGCCGTAGGACTCCAATCGACCAGCAATAACTAGTTTCTTGAGCCCGCCAAGACTGGTTTTCCAATGGCCGTTGCCAGGTGAAAAGGATTTCCCTTCAAATTCAAATGGAATTGACCCGGTTTGGTTTCGATCTGGCGAAGTAAGCGGAGAGCGTCTATAGACTGCATCTCCAGTCGAAATTCTACTTAAACCACTTTTCTCCTCGGCCGAAATGCGCCTACTGGTTCCAGTCTGTGAAAGAACATAATCATAGTTCACCCAGTCTAGCCCACTTCTCTCGCTGTACAAGGTTCGATATTTTACAACATTCTTGCTTTTTGCGAACCACAACAAGAAATCATTTGTAGCTGGCAAGAGATCACCAGACTGAGTCGTGGTTTTCCTGAATATCACTTGTGCACAAAAATTATCGACACCAAAAACCTCATCCATCACGGCCCGGACGCGGTGAACGTTCTCGTCGCCGATCTGGACGAAAATGGAACCGGAGTCGGTCAGCAGGTCGCGGGCGACGGTGAGCCGGTCGCGGAGATAGGTCAGGTAAGAATGAATCCCGTCGCGCCATGTATCGCGGAACGCCTTGACCTGTTCCGGTTCGCGGGTGATATGGGCCGAGTTGCCGTCCTTCACGTCGCGGCTCGTCGTGGACCATTGAAAATTCGAGTTGAACTTGATCCCGTACGGCGGATCGAGGTAGATACACTGGACCTTGCCGCGCAGTCCCTCCCGCTCGGCCAGTGAAGCCATCACCTGCAACGAATCGCCGAGGATCATCCGGTTCGTCCAGTGGGCGTCGTGCTGATAAAACTCGGTCCGCGCATCGCCATCGGGCACGCCGTTGAAATCGCCGAACAGATCGGTCTGTGCGTCGTCGGTCGCATCGTCGCGGTGCCGCATCAGGTCGTCAATCAGCACGCGGGGATGAATCTTCTCCTGGATATAGAGCGGCGAGGCGGGCACGACCAGATCGGCCTCGTCCTGCACATCCTTCCCGCGCCAGACCAGTTGCGGATCGAGGTCACGGTTGCGCCGGGCGTAGGCCACCTGAACCGGGCTCTGCTCCCGCTCGCTCATCAACGACTGGTGCTCGGCCGTCGGAATGTTCGGCCGCGTCTCGTCGTGCGTGATCGTCTCGACGGTCCTTCCAGCAGCGTCTTGCTTGGGCATCGGGTTCTCTGAGGGCGATTCTGTCGCAAATCGAATTTCACGGGACGAAATACCCGCTCATTCGCGACATTCAAAGGCCAAAAGTGTCGCGAATCGGATTTCGCGGGTTGAAATACCGGCCATTCGCGACATTCAACGGCCAAAAGTGTCGGAATAACCTTTCGGCTTCATCTGAACATTCGAAATAATCCTTCGACTTCATCTGAACATTCGAAATAACCCTTCATTTTCATCCGTACGTTCGGCATTCCGACATTCAACAGCGAAAAATGTCGGAATAGACTTTTTCTTGCATCTATACACAGCGTATTGCGACATTATAGGGCGAAAAATGTTCAAAACAGACCTTTGGCCTGTTCAATTCTCCCGGTATTCCGACATTCAAGAGCGAAAGAGGTCAGAATAACGCTTCGGTTTCATCCGTACATCCGGTATTCCGCTCCCACTGTGGATCGATAAGGAAACGTTCTCCTTATCTGCGTTCAGCTACCCACCGGTACAGAGTATTCCTTGTCTTACCAGAACGCTCAACCAAGCCCAGTTCGACGAAGTGCTTCAAGTGACGTTGGGCTTTGCGCTCATCAAACCCTAATGCGTCTATGTAGTCCTTCGACCGCACCTCCCGTTGCGTGCTCATCCATACCATCCCGTTCTTTTCATCGGTATCCAACTGCTCCAATACGTCAGGAACCAGATCATGTGCGGCACTCTCTGACGTCCGATACACCGTGAGTACGAGATAGGGCTCCTGCCAGGAATAGCGAGGCTGCGGCAAACCGGCTCGACCGGCTTGAGCCTTCATAGATTTCAGTCCCAGACCACGCTCCTCAGCCAATCGCATTCGGGCAAACACGGAATGCATTACGGGATTTCGGCTGAGCGCCGGCGCCGCGAATTGCTCCATTTGCTCGATGGTAATCGGCTCAACGGGGCGACCGGGACTTTTGACTTCGATTTTATCGCCTGTCGCCACGAGTTGTATCTTGGCGCCCTCGATCTCATAATCGCGATGAACGAGCGCATTCCCGAGGCCTTCACGGATCAGCGTGTAGAAACCCTCGTTCGTTTCTCGCCGAACCGCTTGTGAGCGGTCGATTGATCCGAGATAAATCTCGCGCAGCCACTCCATCGCCGCCTCGATAACAAGGGACTGAGGCCCATCGAAGGTCTTGATGGTCTCTCTCCCGTCCGCCCGGTGAGCGGTAGCAAGAACCCTTGCTTGTAGCGGCTGTGTCTCGCCGAACAGGATCTCACCGAAGCCCGTCGGGACGAATTCGTTTCCCTGTCGCGTCAGTACACCTTGCGAGACGAGATGTCGGTTGAACGCTTCGGACCCGATGGGTTCGGCGACGCCTGCACGCTCACGATACACATTCAGGGCTTTCTCAGAGAGTTGAGACTCGATTTGAACAACCGTCTCAAACGGCGAGAGCACGACCGATTCCGGCTCCAGCTTGGCCTTCTCGGAACGCTCTATGGCGCCATCGAGAAAAGCTCGGTTCTCCTTCGAGATAACTAATTGCAAGTCTGCATCAAACATGTGGACTGTAACACCATTGTCCTGAAGATGCTTGATGCCCTTGCGAGCCACGAGCGGGTCCGGGTCTTCGATCCCGATCCAAACCTCCTTGATGCGGGCATTGATGATACGGTCAGCACAACTCAGCTTAGGCGGGGTGCGAGAGCCGGGCGCGCACGGTTCAAGCGTCACAAACAAGAGGGCGTCGTCAAGCTGTTTATCGCGGCTTTTGCGTTCCAGTATTGTGTATTCGGCGTGGTCCCCATTACGAAGTTCACCCCTAGAAGCAGTCACAATGGTTTCGTCCGACAACTTAACGAGTACCGCTCCCACTTTCGGAGACACTTTGTCAATGCGACCTTCTGCTACTGATGTGCCCATCACATCAACAGCCATTTCCATCAACTTTATGGGGCTGAACGGGTTGTGTAGCATTAGATCTCAGGTCAGGCGCTCGATTACGCGGCAGCGGTGGTGGAATCGATCATCTCGTTGACGGCGGCCTCGATCTTCGCAGCGAAGTCGGCTTCCATCTCGAACACATCGGTGAACTCGGCGAAGGCCCATCGGCCGTAACTGCCGAGCCGGTTGACACCGGGCACCCAGTAGGCATCCATCGTCATCTTCTTCTCTTTCGCGTCCTCGCCCCGGTAGCCTTTGATCTCGACGACAAGGTTCAGCAGATCGTCCTCGCCGCGCCCGTCATCGACCCGAACGATGAAATCCGGCCGATACATCCGCTGCGTCGAGCCTAACCGGTACGGCACCTCGAACCCGAGACTGTGATTCTTGACGTAGGCCCGAACGCGGGGATGCCGCTCGACCACTCGACAGAACTCCGCCTCCCAATCGCTGTCCAGAATCACCCAATCGACGTGACAACGGCGCGGGTCGGTCTTCCAGCGATGGGTCTGCGACGTGTTGAAGTTGACGTGGATCGTAGAACCGGTCGGGGTGTACGGATCGAGCACCGCTTTGACCGGCCGGCTATCCCTCATCGTCTCCGTGATCGCGTTCTTGATCCGGTTGCACGCCTCGTCGGCCAGTTCTCGATAAATCAACTGTGCCGGGTAGGTGCCGCCGGAGCAGACCAGACAGGTGTCGAGCCAGACCTTCGCTATGCGCTTGAGTTGGCCGAACAGGTGAAGCTTCGGTTGGCCGCCGTCGTCCCGGAATTTCTGGGTGAGCAGATGTTGGGTCAGATTATACAGCAGCGTCGAGGTTCGCAGATCACGCAGGTGTTTCAGGCTGAGATCAACCTCTTGGCCGATGATCCCGGCGTTGGTCGTCATCGTCGGTCCGACAAGATCAGGCGTCAGATGCAGGATCGAATCGTCGTTGAACGTCGCCCGTAACCGATCCTCCGGCAGCTCGATCCGGTAGCCTTCGACACGGGGAAACTGAATCTCCAGTTCGTCGCGCTCGGGGCTGACGGCCCGAACCTGAATCGTCTGTCGGGGCAACTGCGGCTTCGACACAACCGGCTTGGCGTTGAAATCGAACGGAATCCCGAGCACATCGGCATATTCGGGATTGAACAACCCGTCGTCGTTCAGATCGTACGACTGTCGCCGGAGTGCCCGGCCGATCACCTGTTCGCAGAGCAACTGCGTGCCGAAAGCCCGCACGCCGAGCACATGGGTGACGGTGTTCGCATCCCAACCCTCCGTCAGCATCGACACCGAGACAACGCATCGGATCGATTCACCCAGCTTCCCCGGTCGCCCAACCGTGTTCATCACCTCGCGCAACAGGTCCTGATCGGTGATGGCGTCGGCCTGCTGCGGACTCCCACCCCGCTCCACAATCTCTCGGCGAAACCGGTTGATCTCATCCTCGGCCATCGACCGGAAGTTGGCGTCGAGCACATCGCCGGACTCCAGTTGCTCGCTGTCGATCAGCAGTGTGTTCGGCCGACCCATCGGGTTGCCGTGCTCGTCGAAGTTGCGAAACAGCGGCAGGCGGCCCTGTTCCAAGATCGTCGAGCCATCTTCATTCTCCCGTTGGAAACCGGAGACGAAGTCATAGATCAGCTTTGAGCTTGCGGTGTTGTTGCAGACGATGATGAAGCACGGCGGCACCTGAATCCCGCTCTGCTGCCACAGTTCGAAGGTTTGCTGGTAATGACCGTAGAGCGCTTCAAGGGCGGTCTGGAGCGTCACCGGCAAACTGAGCGGATCGAGCGTCTTGCTCTTGCCCCGACCCGCCTTCGGCATCTTGGTGCGAATGTGCGTCCACAGGTCACGAAACTTGGGCACCTCGGCGCCGGGGATATTGTCGGCCACAGGCACGCGGGGCAACTTGACGATCCCGCACTCGATGGCGTCCATCAACGAGAAATCGCTCATCGTCCACGGAAACAGCGTCCCCTCGGCGTAACCCGACCCTTGCAGGAAAAACGGTGTCGCCGACAGATCGATCACCTGCCGCAGACCGACCACCCGGTTGACCGCTTCGAGACCGCTGATCCACAGCCGGGCCGCTTCGCTGTTCTTCTCCGCCTCTTTCTTCTCATCGCCCTTTAACGTCTCGTCGGTGTCCTCGCCCGGCTTCTCGCGGTAGCAGTGGTGCGCTTCGTCGTTGAGCACCAGAATCTGCTTCATCGCCATCAACTCAGGCATGACCCGCTGGATCATCTGCCCATCTGTCTCCACCGTGTCGAGCGGCGCTCCATCCCGGCCCTGCAACAGCAACCGGGTGCCTTTCGCCAATTCCAGTCGGTCACGCTTCTTGAACGAGTGGTAGTTGGTGATGACGATTCGGGCCTTGCCAAGATCGGCCAACAGGTCGGGCGGAACCAGTTCGCGGCTCTGGTAGTAGCTGTCGGGGTCGTTCGGTTGCAACACCCGCAGCCGGTCACGAACCGTAATCCCCGGCGCAACGACAAGAAACCCACGGGTGAATTTGCCGCTTCTCGGCTGCCGAACGGCATTGATCGTCTGCCAGGCGATCAGCAT
>JBBSVG010000108.1:0-7477 GCA_038233775.1 Bacteroidota bacterium
CAGCAGCAGCGTCTGGTCCTCGGCAGTGTACGGCCGCTCACTCCGCTTCGGCCCCAAGAGCAGCAACCCGACCAGAGCTTCGCCACGCGTAACCATCGGCACGGCCAGATGAACGCCGATCCGCTTCAGGTCGGCCACCACTTCGGCGTCGAGTCGGGCCAGATCCTCCGGCGAGACAAGCGTGCAGCATGAGCGACGGAACTGCGCCCGCTCAACGAGCGCCAACATCGTCAGCGGCAGCGGCGTGTGGTCAGGCTGACTGGCCCAAGCCGTCTGGAAGCCTTCGGTGTCGGAGCGGACAACGATCTGCAGGTGCATCGGCCGCATCGCTTGGTCGATCTGCGCGCCGATCAGGCTAATGATCTCGTCGGGGTCGATGTGCCGAGGCAGTTCCTGGCTGAGTGTCAGCAACATCTGCCCATAATCGTGCTGACCCCGGTCAAATCGGCGGTCAATCCACCCTTGCACCCACGAGCGCAGCGGTGTGACCATGAACGCGACCGCCACCACAGCCAGCAGCGTCACGGTTCCCCGGTCCACCCCGATCCGGTCGTCGAGCACGCGGGTGACATCGCCAAACCGACTGTGGAGCAGGTTGGTCAACAGCGCCAGCAGCCCAACATAGGCGGCAGCCGTGAGAATGCTGAGCGCAGTGTAGAGTATTGAGCGCCGGATGAGCACCCGCACGTCCATGATGTGGTAGCGGATGATCGCCACCAGAAACGCAATCGGCAGGGCCAGCGACAGCAGCGCAGGCAGGAAGGCAAGTCCCCGGCTATAAACGAGCGCATTGTTCGGCAGGAAGCGCACGCCAAGGGTGAGGTATCCCAGGGCCAACGTTCCGACCACGAGGCCGATCAGCAGCAGCCGCATCGACCGCTTCTCACGAGCGTTTTCTGCGTGATGGTAGCTTCGGACGCAAGCGACTACGGCGAAGATGGCATACAGAATGGAGATCGCCGACGCGACGCGGAACGGTCCGTCGGGTCGGCCGCCAAAAAACCAACTCCGCGCCGCGCCGACCAAAGCGAGGCATCCATTGAAGATATACGGCCACCGATTCAGCCACGGCCACTGCTTGAGCAGCGGGTGAACACGGGGAAACTTCAAGAAGAACAGCAATAGGCCGGGAAAGAACTGGACCCAGCCGGTCCAGTAGATGATCGCCCAGATTGGATTGGTCTGGCCGCCGGGGTTAAACCCGATGGAGTAGATGTTCGCGCCGAGCGCGGCGGCCAGACCGAGGCCGAAGAAGTGCCGCGCCACCGGTGACTCGGGTCGGGTGGCGACGACCAGCAATCCGAGCAGCAAAAAACAGCCGCCCCAGAGGGCCAAGCCGACGAAACCGACTTGGCTTTGCTTCTCGACGTGGACCGACACCGTTTCGTGCTCACCGGTTGGCCGGACGATGCCGTAGCGGACCGGCTGACTCAGATCGGCCAGGTCGAGCAGGTGCTGAGCTTGGCCCGATGAGCGCACGCTGTCGCCGTCGAGCGTGACCAGCCGAACGCCCGGCTTGATGCCCGCCTTTTCGGCGTCGCCGCCGCGCAGCACGTCGAAGATGATGACGGCATTTCTGGGCAGCGGCGAGCGCCAGCCGAACCGTTCGAGTTGACCGGTGGAGAGGGCCGGGGTCTCCGACCACAGACAGTCGTCGATGGCCGGGCGGCTGCGGCTGAACAGCGCTTGCGAGAGCTGGAGCGCCAGATCGCTCAGGGCGAGCACCGAGATCACGAGCACGACGGCTCGCAACACGGTTCTGGAGAGGTGCGGAAGGCGAATCATGAGGCTGCCTCAGCGACGAACAGGACGGCAGGCTGATACGCAGCGGGACGCGGGCGGGTTACAAGGGCGGGGTCACCGCAAAAATCGGGCTTCGACCTCGCGGATCTTGTCCACCCGCGCCTGATGCCGTCCCCCGGCGAAGTCCGTTGTCAAGAAGAGCTTGACGAGCGCCTCGGCCACGCCGATTCCGAGCGTGCGACTGCCGAGCGAGAGGACGTTGGCGTTGTTGTGCTCTCGGGCGTTGCGGGCGGTGAACTCGTTATAAGCCACCGCTGGCCGGACGCCGGGCACCTTGCCAGCGACCATCGCCGACCCGATCCCGGCCCCGTCGATGACGATTCCGCGCCACGCTTCACCGAGCGAGACGGCTCGGGCAACGGCGTAGGCGAAATCGGGATAATCGACCGGCGCTTCCGAGTCGGTTCCGAGATCGAGCACGATCCCGCCTGCCGCCTCAACCGTCGCTTTCAACGCTTCCTTCATGGCGAACCCGCCGTGGTCGGCTCCAAGCGCAACGATCCGGTGGGTCGGCTCGACCGCCGGGACGAGCGCAAGCGCGGGCTCCGCCGTCGTTGTCACCATTGCGGTGGGTGCTGACGCCGACTGCGATTCGAGCGTGATGCCGTAGGCGCCGGCAGCGTCTCGGGCCAGCGCCGTCACGAGCGCGCCAGCCGGGATCGGCAGCACGGTGCGGCCCGACCGTTTGGCGGTCAGGATGTCCCGCTCGGCGATGAGGAGGCGACTTGCCATGTTACATCCGGTCAGGGGCGGAGATGCCGAGAATCGCGAATCCGTTGGCGAGCACCGCTTTGGCGCCGCGAGCGAGCGCCAGCCGCGCCTGTGTCAGCTCCGGCGAGACGGGCTGTTCCTCGCGTCGGGGCAGGATGTCGCAGTGGTGGTAGAAGCCGTGGAAATGCGTCGCCACGCTGTTGAGATAGACGATCAGCCGGTGCGGCTCCATCGACTCAGCGCACGAGACGACCGTTTCGGCAAACTCCGTCAGCGTCTTGATCAGCGACAGCTCGGTCGGCTGGACGAGCAGCGAGAAGTCGATCTGACCGGGGTCGGTTCGGATGGCGACGCCGCGCTCGGCTGCCATCCGTTCGACCGACGCGACCCGAGCGTGGGCGTATTGCAGGTAGAAAACCGGGTTCTCCTCGCCCTCTTGCTTCGCCAGCCCGAGGTCGAAGTTCATCTGCGTCGATGACGAGCGCATCAGGAAGAAGAACCGAACCACGTCGCCGCCGACCTCGTCGATCAGCTCGTCGAGCGTGACGTAGTTCGCCCGGCGGGTGCTCATCTTGACGATCTCGCCGTCGCGGGTGATGGTGACGAACTGGTTCATCAGCAGCCGCACCGCCGACGGATCGTAGCCCATCGCGCCCAGCCCGGCCATCACGTCGGGGAACGTGGCGACGTGGTCCGAGCCGAGCACGTCGATCACTCGGGTGAACCCGCGCCGCAGCTTGTTCCGGTGATACGCGATGTCCGGCAGCCGATACGTCGGCTCGCCGGTCCGCTTGACGAGCACCTTGTCCTCGTCGCGACCGAGTTCGGTCAGCCGGAAGAACACCGCGCCGTCTTTGTCGTAGGCGAGATCTTTCGCCCGGAGCGTGGCGATGACTTCCTCAATATCGCCGCTCCGATACAGATCGTCCTCGTTGAAATAGACATCGTGGCCGATCCCAAGCCGCGAGAGCGTCCGCTGGATATCGGCGAAGATCGTCCGTTCCGCGATCTCTTTGAACGGTTCGAGAAAGCCCAATCCTTCGTCCCAGCGCTCAAAAGAGACCGGTTCCGGTCGGGTCGAAGCGGGATCGGTGAACAGGCTGTCGGGATCGGGCGTCGTATCGAGCAGATCGCGGGCGATGTCGGTGATGTACTCGCCCTGATAATAGCCCTCGGGAAACTCGAACTCGGCGCCGCGCACCTGCAACGCACGCAGCCGGACCGAGTCGCCCAGCACCCGCATCTGCCGACCGGCGTTGTTGAAGTAATACTCCCGCGTCACGTCGTGACCGGCCCAGGTCAGCAGGTTCGCGACCGTATCGCCGATGACGGCGCCGCGACCGTGGCCGACGGTCAGCGGACCCGTCGGGTTGGCGCTGACGAATTCGACTTGGACCTTTTCACCTGATCCCGCCGACTGCCGACCGAAGCCGTCGCCGCTGGTCAGAATCTCGCCAAGACGTTGCTGGAACAGCTTCGGACCGAAGGTGAAGTTGATGAAACCGGGTCCGGCGATCTCCATGCGCGTCACGATCTCGGGATCGACCGTATGGCCGAGCGCTTTGACGAGCTTCTCGGCCAGCGCACGCGGGTTCTCGCGTCGGGCCTTCGCCAGCGCGAGCGCAACGGTCGTCGCCAGATCGCCGTGGGCGGCGAGCTTGGGCAGTTCGAGCGGAATCACGTCCGTCGGCAGCTCCAACGAGCGGAGCGCGGCGGTGAGGTGGTCGGTCAGGTACGCTTTCATGCGCTCCGGCGAGGGTCAGAAAAGAACGGGAAACAGGCGGATCGGCGGTCAGGGCGTGTCGTTGACCTCAGTCACCTTCGCATCGCCCCACAGCTTCTCGAGGTTGTAGAAGGTCCGAGCGTCGCGGTGGAAGACGTGGACGACAACATCGACGTAATCGAGCAGCACCCACTGCAGGTTCTCGTAGCCTTCCTTGTGGTACGGCCGAACGTCCTCGTCTTTCAAGCCTTCGAGCACCGCGTCGGCGATGGCGCGAACCTGCGTGTCGCTGTCGGCCGAGCAGACGACGAAGAAATCGGCCATCGTCGTCACGTCGCGCAGGTCGAGGATGCGGACGTCGGTTGCCTTCTTGGTCAGCGACAGCTCGGCGGCGGCCTGGGCCAGCGCCTCGCCGATGATCGGGCGGTCGGCAGGCAGTTGCCGCTTCGAGTTGGGATCGGTCATCATAGAATCGGGTCAGTTCTGGTAAGGTCGAAGTCGGGCGAAATCGCGGCCGACGACAACCGACACGTCGAGGTAATAATCGTTCGAGACTTGCTGGATGACGTTCTGATCGGCGATGCCGAGCGAGCGGGCCACCTTGCGGGCGCCGATCATGTCGCCGCGCCGGTCGATGACGAGTGACTCGACGACGTTGAACGTGTTGTAGTTCTCGCTGGCGACGACATCGAAGCCGCGTCCCTGCAAGTAGGCGCGGAACTTCGTCCCGACCCCGGCGGCGCCGCAGCCGTTGAGCACGTCGAGCTGGATCGGCTTGGTCCCGGTCGAATCGACCGCCGGTGACGGCGCCACGTCGGTCGTGGCCGTTGCCGAGGCAGATCGCTGAACGACGGCATAGATCATCACCCCAACGAGCACGCCGAGCACGAGCAGACCGACCGTCGCCAGCGTGTTCGCGTTGATGAGGCTCGACCGCGCGGCGGCTGGGCGACGAATCGGCTGCGGATCGTCTTCGTCCGATCCCTCGTCGTCCGACTCGGTCTCGTCAAAGTCGCCCTCGTCCGGCAGGAACGGATCGTCGTCGTCGTCAGGCGTCGTCGGGCGGCGGGGCATGTCGAGGCGTCGTCAGATAACAAAAGAACCGAGCCGACGCTCGGTTCTTGGGGATGACCTTCTTGGGGATGACCGGGGCCGGGCGAGCGTTGGGCGTCAGCGCGTGCCGACCCCGAAGCTGCTGTAGTTGTCGAACAGTCCGCTGCCGTAGGGGCGGTAGCCATAGCCGGAGCCATACGCGCCGCTCGGGACCTGCTGCATCGACAGGCGAATCGCCATCCGGTCGCTTGGCCGGTAGTCGATGGAGGCGTTGCGGAGGAAGATCTGGTTCAGGTTCGCCGTTTGGCCGTTCGGCCCGAGGTTGTTGAACGGCGAGGCTTGGGCGGCGACGTCCATCCGCATCGCCAGCTTCGGCGAGTATTGGTAGAGCAGCGTGTTGGTGTACGTCGTCGTCGAGGCGTTCAGGCCACCGGCGGCGGCGAACCCCATCTCGAGCTGGTGGTGCATCGTCAGCTTGTTCGGGTCGATCAGCCGCGAGAGGAAGCTCCCCGCCGATGCGCCACCGATGGAGCCAATCGACGACGGCGCCCTGCCCGGTCGATATTGCGCCTGTGCTGCCGTCGTATTGGCGACCATCGCGGCCAGACCGAACAGGCCGCTTGCCCAGAGCATCCCCTTGCGCTGCATCGTGCTGTCTCCTCTGCTGAACACCCGGCTCTTGTGGGTCACGCCTCTTGCGCGCCCGGCAAATCAACGGGCAAAGTACGCAAGAACCGCTCCCCTGTCAAGGCAGCCGACCGGTTCACCGCAGCCGGGCGTTGTCGATCAGCCTCGTCCGGCCGAAGCGGACGGCCAGCAGGGCGCGGGTCTCGGGTTGAACCGTCTCGACCGGCTCCAGCGTGCGCCCATCGACGACGGCGATGTAGTCGATCTCAGCCAGCGGACAAGCGGCGATCCTGGCCGTCATCTCGCGAACGAGTCGCGTGCCGTTGCGCTCACCGACCGCCCCAGCTGATTGGGCCGCCGTCAGCGCCTGGTTTAGGCTCAACGCTTGGGCACGTTCGTCAGGTGAGAGGTACACGTTCCGCGACGAGAGCGCCAGCCCGTCGGCTTCGCGCACGAGCGGTGCGCCGACGATCTCGACCGGCAGGTTCAGATCCGCCGTCAGCCGACGAATCGTGGCGAGTTGCTGGTAATCCTTCTCGCCGAAAACAGCAACGTGCGGCTGGGTGATCGTCAAGAGCTTCGTCACGACCGTCGCGACGCCGGAAAAATGCTCCGGCCGACTCGCCCCTTCCCAGCGCGATGTCACGCCGCCGACCTGAACCGTCGTGCTGAATCCCGCCGGGTACATCGCCTCGGGACTCGGGTGGAAAAGCACCGCCACGCCAGCGGATTGGGCCAGCTCGGCGTCTCGCTCGAACGGTCGCGGGTAGCGGCTCAAATCCTCGGTCGGCGCGAACTGGGTCGGGTTGACGAACAGCGTCAGAACGACGTGATCGCCGTGCTCATGCGCCAGCCGAACCAGCGACAGGTGCCCGTCGTGGAGCGCGCCCATCGTCGGGACGACGACCAGCCGCCGACCCTCGGCTCGGGCGGCGAGGGCGTGGGCCTGCACCGCAGCCGGGTCGGTGATCCGCAGCATCGCTTAAAAGCTCAGATAATCCGTTGGCCGAGGGCGCTGGCGACGAGCCGGACGGCCTCTTGTGCGGTCCCGTTGGCGCGGTCGAGCAGCGGGTTGACCTCGAGCACCTCCATCGAGATCAGCTTGCCGCACTCGGCCAATTCTTCCATGATCAGATGCGCCTCGCGGTAGTCGAGTCCGCCCTCGACCGGCGTGCCGGTGCCGGGCGCAAGGGCTGGATCGAGCGAATCGACGTCGAACGAAACGTGCAGCACGTCAACGTCTTTCATCACCGTATCGAGCACTTCGGTGATGATCTCGTGGACGCCCCAACGGTCGAGGTCCGACATCGACGCATAGTATATCCCGTGCTGCCGGATCGCCGCTTTCTCGCCTTCATCGACCGAGCGAATCCCGATCATGGCGAGCGCTTTCGGATCGAGCTTCGGAAAGTCGCCGCCGATGCTGGTCAACTCGACCGGACCCTGGCCCATCGCGACGGCAATCGGCATCCCGTGAACGTTGCCCGACGGGCTGGTTTCCGGCGTGTTGATGTCGGCGTGGGCGTCGATCCACAGCACACCGAGCTTTTTGCCCTGCGC
>JBBSVG010000109.1:0-7473 GCA_038233775.1 Bacteroidota bacterium
ATCAGCTGTCAGCTATCAGCAACGTCAAACTCGACGTGTTCGACACGCTCGGTCACCGGGTCCGCACGCTGGTCCATGGAACCCAATCGGCTGGCGCACACACCGTGACCTTCGATGCGGCCGGACTCGGCAGCGGCCTGTATTTCATCCGCCTGACCGCTGGCGCCCACACGCTCACCCAACGCGCCACCCTGCTGCGCTAACCCGGCGTGTAGGCAATCGGCAAGACGAGCCCGAGATCGGCTGACGGGGCCGCGAGCGTCAGGCTGAACGTGAGCGCGCGGGTCGGACGCCGGTCCGTGGGCTTCAGGCGCAAGACGACGCGGTCGCCGGTCTCGACGACCGTCACCCCGAGCCAAGTTGGCGCGCCGTTGATCGTAATGGGCACCCGACGGGTCAGCAGCAGCGGCACCTCGACCGGCGCACCGCTCAACCGAACGGGTTGCGGGTCGAGCGTCAGCACCAACGGATCGGCGACGGGCACCGGCTTGGCCGCCGCGAGCGGCGCGGCCAACTCGTGCAACCCCGCTGCGACTCGCCGGGCAGCGGCCAGCACGCGATCAACCGGCAACGTCGGCGGAAGCGGCAAACGCGCCATCAGCGTCCCCCGAGCGTGGTGGCGGACTGGAGCGCCGGCGCGGCGAACGCCGAATCGGCTGGGCGCGTGATCTGGGCGCCGTCGTAGAGCAGCAGAATCTCGATCCGTCGGTTGCGGGCGTCGGCCTGCTCGCTGCGGCCCGACGCGATGGGGCGAAACTCGGCGAACCCATTCGACGACATCAGCCGCTGATCGACGCCGAGCGCGCCGAAGAACTTCACCACTTGGGTCGCGCGGGCGCTGGAGAGTTCCCAGTTGTCCCGGTAGAGCACCGTCTTGATCGGCGACGCGTCGGTGTGCCCCTCGACCTGGATTCGCTTGACGAGTCCGCCGTTCGCTTTCAGAATCGCCGCCACGCGGGCCAGCAGCGCAACGCCGGTCGGCTTCAACTCGGCCTGCGCCCGGTCGAACAGAACGCGGTCGGAGAAGGTGAATTGCTGCCGGTCCCAAGTGGTATAGACGCGGATCGTCGAGTCGCGCAGTTCACCCGGCAATTCGCGCTGAAACGCGGACAAGATGGCTTTCTGCCGCTTCTCCATCTCGATCCGCTTGAACCAGTCAGCGTTGGCGAGAAACTGGACGAAAATAAAAAACACCAGAATGAGCAACATGCTCATCGCCACGTCGGTGAAGCTCGGCCAGTAGTTGGCGGCATCGTCGTCGGCAAGTTGGGCGAGTTTCATCGGGCCTCCTCCTCGAACGGCCGCAGCCCGTTCATCACGCGGGGCGCCTCGACGCCTTCGCCGCGACCGACCCATTGCCGGACGTAGCCGACGAGCGAGCGCCGGGTCAGCAGATCCATCTGTCGAACCAGCGTGTCCAGCAGATCGGCGGTGTGCTTGGTCGAACCGGGTCCGCTGGCGACGTGTCGAACGCCGTCGGCGACGGCCTTCAATCCCTTGTCGAGCGAGACGAACCCGGCTTTGAGTTGCTCGGCGGCCTCTTTCTGCTGCGCCGTCATCTGCCCGGTCGATTCCTTCTGCTGCGTCGTCATCTGCCCGACGGCGTCCTTCATCGTCTGCTCGAGTTGCGCCACCAAATCGCCGTTCTTCGCGCTGACATCGTTCATCAACTCGGCGAACTGGACGGCCAAGTCCTCCCCGTGTTTCTGGTGCTGCGTTGTCGTCGCGTCGAGGTTGTCGGCGATCCGCTTCGAGGCATCCGCGAGATCGTTGGCGGCTCTGCCCAAGCCGAGCTGAATCGCGCCGCTCGATGTGACGAGCGTGTCGAACCGGGCGTCGAGCGTGTCGTTGAGGGTTTTCAGCCGCTCGTTCTGGCTCTCCATCGCCGGTAACACCCGGTCGATCTGGGCCTGACTCGCCGTGACGACTTTGCCGATGTTCTCGACGACCTTAACCAACCCCTCGATCTGCGTCCGCAGTCCGGCGCCCGCCTCGGCCTGCCGCTCGAACGCATCGACGCCGCCCTGAAACCGGCGAACAAAGGCGATCAGATCGCCCACGTTGGCCTCCATCACGCTGCTCGTCGCCTCCATCCGGCTCGACGCGGTCTGCAACCCGTCGCTGACAGCTTTTGTCAGTCCACCGAGTTGCGCCTCCAGCCCGGCCATCATCCGGGTGAACGTGTCGCCGACCTCAACGAGCGCCGTCGCGGCGGCGCCCAGATCGGCCTCGACCGGCGTGAACAGCGGGACGAGCAGCGTCGCGGCGAACCCCTCGAACCGGGCCAGCACGCTCGTTTGGTGGCGCTGGGCGAGCGTGATCAGCAGCGTCAGGATCGTCGTCGTCAGAATCCCGGTCAGCGTCGTCGAGAACGCCGTCTCCATCCCGCCGAGCGTCCCGGTCAGCGCGCCGATGACGCCTTGCAGATCGAGCGCCCCGTCGCCCGATTGGCTCAACAGCGGCCGAATCTGCCCGACCGCCGCCGACAGCCCAGCGACCGTTCCGAACAGGCCGAGCAGCACCAGAATCCCGCTCAGATAACGCGGCAAGGTGAAACGGGACCGCTCGACGGCAAGGGTCAGGTCGGACAAATCGGACTGGTTCGGCTCGCCGCCGAGTCGCCGGACGGCAAGCATCGACCGCAACCGCTCGGCCACCGGGCTGTCGCTGACGGCGCCTTGATCGAGATCCTCAACCAGATTCGCCGTCTCGGCCAGCGAGCGGGGCCGGGCGAAATTTGCGCTGCCGATCCGCTCGTTCAGACGGTCGCGCAACGCCGAGGTGGCTCGGGCCAGCTTCGGCGTGCGATAGAGCGCGATCAGCAGCACTTGGATCACACCGACGGCGAACACCAGCCAGATAAACAGGTTGATGTTTTGGCCGATTTCGTTGGCGCTGTGGAACAATTCGGTGAACGATTGCGCCTGGAGCAGCAGCAAATTCATAACAATTCCGGCTCGGGGGTGGACGACCGGCGACGCAGCGGGGCGCGCAACACGGTCAGCGGGATGACGAGGGATTTCAGGTTCAGCGCGGCGCTGTCGGTGTCGATCAACAGCGGCTGGCGACCCGACGAATGCGGCCGGACGACCAGCGTCGCGGTCGGCGTTTCGGTCGTGAGGTCAAACGAGACCAACCGGCCGGCGGTCCGGTCGAGCACCACGCCGGACACCGGGACCGCGCCGACGAGCCCGAGCGTGACGCTGACCTGTCCATCCGACTGTGGCTCCAGCCCGACCAGCCGCGCCCAGCCGATCCCGTCCGGCGCCGTCGGCTCGGTCGCCGCGAGATGGACCGGGATCACGGCCAGCGGCGGCCCGTCGGGCGTGTCGTGGAAGGTGATCTCGCCGATAGCCGCCCCATCGGGCGCTTGCTCCGGGACGAGCACCAGAGTCAGCGTTTGGCCGGGTCGGGCGCTGCCGCTGAGCGCACGCAGCCACGGCACGCTCGACCGGACGTGAAGGTGCAGATCGAGGTTGTCTGAAAGGCGGGTCGGCAGGATGACTGGGATCGGCGGCGTGGCTGAGCCAACGTTCAGCCGACTGGTCCAGCCGCGCAGCCCGACCGACGGCGCCGGATCGAGCGGATCGGGGCGCCAGATCCCGTCGATCTCAAAAGCGTGGTCGTAGCCTCCGGCCGGCAGCACGAGCAACCCAGTGAAGGCGCCGTCGGCGCCGGGCGTCAGGGCGAGCGGTCGCCAGCCGGAGAACGGGCCGCGCACGGCAGCCGAACCCAGGCCCGGCCAGCGCAGCGCCAACCGGACCGGGCCAGCAGCCGGACGGCGCAGCACGAGGGCATCGAGACGGATCATTGGGCGCTCACAGGGCCGATGCGATGATCCGCGCCCTGAGGACCACGTCGCCGGGCTTGCCGAGCACGGCATCGGCGCCCCAGCGCAGCCCGCGCGACTTAATCCGCACCACACCGGTCTTCCCGCCATCGCCGCGCTCGAACCCGACGATGTCCTGCTCCTTCGGATCGACCGGGTTGCCCAGCGACGGGACGATCAACTTCAGCCGACACGCCGTCGCCAGTTCGGACCATACGCCGTCGTTCTTGGCGAGCTTGCTTGGATCGCTCTGCTCGTCGAGCGTGTAGAGCAGCGGCGCCAGATAATCCCGACCGAGTCGCTGCACCTCGCGCTCAAACGCCGCCACCGGCTCTTTCGCTGTCTCATAGGCGCGGAGAAGCGCGTCGGCGAGGCTGCCGAACAAATCCGACTTGGTTGCATCGTCCCCCACATCCAAATTCAGCCGCAACCGAATCTTCTTCGCCGTTGCTTCGCTCTTGGTCCCTTCGATCTCGCTCCGCAGCCAACCCAGCGCCGTCCGACTCGCCTCGGCTTCCAGCCCGAGCGGCGCCAGTCCCTTCGACACCGTCTCCAGCCGGGTCAGGATCGAGCCGAGCGCTTCCAGATCAGGCAGGGGGAGGTCGCTGGTCGGAGAAAAGATATTCTCCTTGAGATGAGCCGCCAGACCGGCCTCCCTAAGCAGCGCCTCCAGCACTACTCCTCGGATGTCCGCTGTCTCTTTTTGCGTCGGCTCACGCTCCGGTTTCACTTCTGCCTTGCTGATTGGCGGAGATACAGCCGTCGTGACCGGGTCTGCCTCCGGGTTCACTTCTGTATTGCTGGGTGGCGAAGTCTGTACGTATCCATTGATTTGCTTCGTCAGGTCGTTTAGCCCGTTCAGTAGAGCCGCTCGCTGCTCTTCGGCAACCCTTTGAATGACGGGGATTACCTGGTTCATTTTACTTATCATGTCGTCGAACTCTTTCCTCTTGTCGTCGAACTCTTTGCTCTTGTTCGACCATTGCGCCTCCAAGCTCTGAACGGTCGCAAGCCGATCTTGAGTGGATGTCACGTCCCCATGAAGCGTATCAATAGATCGCTCCAACTGGACGAATCTCGGCTCGAAAGCTTCCAGTCGCTCGTTGTCTATCAGAGACGCTGTTCGCTCAGGTATAGACTGGGCGCCGTCGTCACCACCTGTTTTCTTCAGGCCCAATTCGCTCTCATAGTCGATATTGGTCTCGATGTTCGGCTTTTGCTCCCTATGCTTTTTGGGTTTCCCTCGCTCCTGCATATCCTGTTTGACCTTAAAGTCGTGTGTCTCTCCATCGACTGTCTTCTTTGCAGTATAATAGGAAGGAATGGGCCTTGACTTATGCTGCTGCCAGAACATGAATCCAGCAACCCCCACCAGCACAACCAACGCAGCCAGCGCCCACGGCCAGTAGCCTGGCAAACCTGAGCTTTCGGCGTTAGCAACCGGGGGCAATGGACTTGACGACGGGGTTGGTGTCGCCGGAGTTGGAACGAGCTTTCCCAATGCGGCCTGAATCGCTGGCTTACTCAACTCTGCGCGGAGAGCCGTTAGCAGCGCCGGGCGTTCCTTTCCGTAGAACGTGCCGTCAGTTGCCACACTCGGAAGCGTGTCTATCTGCGTTTGCGTCGGCTTCGCATTTCCGTAGAGGAAATAGGAAGCATATTTCGCCGAGGTTGAGTCAGGCAGAGACGATTCGAACAGCTTGTTCACGTTGATGACCGTCAGACTGCCCGCCCCTTTCTTGCCGAAGTTGCTTCCACCCGTGTTCGCATCCCAGAATTTCGCCCACACCTCGGCAGTAGGCTGGCTTTTCGAAGGAGGCGTAAAAGCACTATCTCCGGCCGCTTCCGTCAGACGCTTCGCCACCGCTTTCAATGCTCTCTCTTCACCGACGAAAGGAGAAAGCCCTGAGTCTTGCCCGTCTTGCAGCACCGCAGCAAGCGGATCTTCAGGATCACGCCGGGCGGCGATGAAATAGTATTCCTTGCCCTTGTCGCTGTACTGGTAGAGATAGGCCGTCGTGGGCTTGTCTTGCGCGGCGGCGGGGCGCGCGGGAGCGATGAGCGCGATGAGCAGCGCGAGGCAGAGGCCGGCGAGGTGGCGGATGAGGTGTGGGGCGCGGGACGGCATGAGGCGTCTCCTGGGGATAGGGATCGGGGGGCGGGCAGATCGGCGGGATCAGGCGTCGGGTGAGTCGGGGTTGCGGCGGGTGCGACCGGGCAGCGTGGTCAGTCGGGACAATTCCTGCTCGAACCGGGCCTGCCGCTCGGCCTCGGCACGGTCGGCTTCGGCCTTGACGTGGGTGAGCATCTGCTGAATCAGCCCGAGCGCCTGTTTCCAGTCATCCGGCAGCCGCAGCGCAGCATCGGTCCGGGTTGAGAGCGTTTCGACGGCGGCGTTGAGTCGGTCGAGGTCGGCCTGAACCGTCGGCGACAGCGCAGCGGTGGGCGGCGGCACGGTGCGCGGGGCGTTCAGTTGCTCGGTCAGCTTCTTCAGCAGCGCTTGGGTGCTCGCCGCCTCGCTCCGCAAGCCGTCGATGGCTTGATCCAGCGGACCAAGTTGCGCTTGGATCGCCTTGATCTGCCCGGTCTGTTGCGTCTGCACGGCCGAATCGACGGTGAACCGGGCGTTCTTCGCATCGTCGTCAGGCGCCGGGCGTTGACTCCGTCGCCACAGCAGCAGGCTGACGAGGCCGTTTCCCAGCAACAGCGCCCCAAGAAACCACGGCCAGATCGGCACCGACGCCTCCGGCTGCTGCCCCGACGGCGCCGCATCGAACGTCGGCGTCTCGGTCGGCGTGGGCACCACCGGCGACGGCGTCTCGACGGGCAGCGGCGTCGGGGCGAGGGCGCTCAGCGCGGAGAGAATCTCCGGTCGAGACAACCCGCGTTGCAGCGAGAGCAACAGCGTCGGTCGGGGCTTGCCGTAGAACCAACCGTTTGGCGCCACCACATCGGGCAACGCCGTCACCTGCTCGGTGCTCGGCTGGATCGGTCCGTAGAGAAACTCGCCCAGCAATGTCGCTTGGTCGCGGTTCAACGTTGTCGGCGACCCAAGCAGCGCGTTGACGTTGACGAGGCTCAACCGGCCCCGACCGGTCAGCAGGTAATCTCCGGCCCAGTAGCGCATCCAGAAGCGACCCCAGATCGCCGCCGCCGATTCGCCCGGCGAGGGTGGCGACACGTCCTGCGCCCCGTCCGCGAGCGTGTCAACCACCGCTGTCGGTTCGGCAGTGACGGCATCGGGCAGGAACATCGCGTCGCCGCTCGCCGCCCACAGCGCCTTGCGGACCTCGACAGCCGCCGTCTCCTCCCCGGCAATCGGCGCGAGGCCGAGCACACCGGCCACCGGCTGCTCCTCGAGCACGACGCCGACAGCGCCGCCCTGAACCGGTCGGACCGCGATGAGGTACAGAATCCGACTCTCGTCGCGGTACTTGTACAGATACGCCGTCGCCGGATCGCCCTGAGCGGCGCTGAATCGCGGCGCGACGAGCCACACCAGCGCGGCGAGGCACAGCCCGATCAGGCGGAGGCAGACGCGGGGAGTCATCGAGTAACGGGGAGATAGGGGAAGCGCCACAGCCATCAGACGTTGGACGGGTTGGAGCCACCACGAGCGCGACCGGGCAGCGTGGTCAGTCGGG
>JBBSVG010000110.1:0-7449 GCA_038233775.1 Bacteroidota bacterium
AATGGGTCGCGGCCGACGATGCGGCAGACCGAGCCTTTGAGACGTTCCTGAGCGGTCTGGGCGAGCAGATCCGCGAGGTGATCTTGCACGCCGCGCCCCACGAACGGCGCCATCTGCGGCTGATCGACCGGCCGACGTGGCCCGGTCCCGACGGCGCCCCGGCCGAACAGAATACCTTCGGGCTGCACACGCCGACCGCGCTTTTTTCGCTCGGGATGATGCTTCGGATCGTCGATCTGGAGCGGGCGCTCGTCGCTCGATCCTACGCGCCGCTCGATCTCGCCGTGACATTGCGCTTGACCGATCCCGTCCTGCCCGCGCCCGCGCCCCGCACCCTAACGCTCTCCGGCGGCGAACCGACCGTCGGTGAGGCCGATCCCGGCGTCCCGGCGATCTGCGGCGGCGTCGGTCCGTTCACCCAAGTCTGGGCCGGCTACCTGTCGCTCTCCCGCGCCGTCGCCCTCGGCCTGCTCACCACCGACGCCGATCCCCACACCATCCGCCGCCTCGACTGGGCCTTCGCCCTCGATCCGTTCGTCACACCCGAAGCCTTTTGATCGGGCTAAACAAACGGTCGCGCCGACCGGTAGCTCCATCTCCCGCCCGTTTTCCGTCACCCGACCCACTCGCTATGCGCCGCTTGCTTCCGCTCGTCGCCCTTGCCCTCGCCGCCTGCACCGCGTCCCGTCCTACCGCCACCGACAACCCGCGTCTGACCGCTTTGTACGAGCAGGACCAATCCGACCGCCGCACGGTCGATGACGCCCACTGGGTCGAGGTGGACCGGCGCGATGCCGAGCGGTGCCAAGCGGTTGCGCAGATGCTCACCGACGGGACGGTCGTCACGGCCGCCGATCATTACCACGCGGCGATGGTCTTCCAGCATGGCGACGACTCGACCGCATTCCGCCGGGCGCACGAGTTGGCCGTCACGGCCGAGCAGATGGGCAGCGCGCCCGCCCGCTGGCTCGCGGCGGCGTCGCTCGACCGCTACCTGCTCGACACCGGTCGCCCGCAGCACTACGGGACGCAGTTCGCCGAGCGGCCCGGCGGCTGGTTTCTCTCGCCCATCGACTCTCTGGCCGTCACCGACGCCGAGCGGCACCGGGCCGGAACCCGAACGCTGGCCGAGATTCGCGCCTTTCTGGCCGAGAAGAACGGGACGCCGACCGGCTCGCTCACCCCGCCGCCCGCCCGACCCGAGCCGCCATCAGTCGAGTTGATCGGTGGGATGGACGGGCTCGTTTCGCAGATCGCATATCCCGACGAGGCGCGCGCGGCCGGAATCTCGGGGACGGTCAAGGTGCAACTTGCCGTCGCGACCGATGGCACGGTCGGCGAGGCGTTCGTCGTCAGCGGCCTCGGCCACGGACTCGATGAGGAGGTGCTTCGCGTCGTCCGTCAGGCCCGGTTCGTCAACCGCGCCGGTGAGCCGTGGGAGATGCGGCTGCTCGTCCCCGTCGCCCCGTAACGAGGTCGCGATCAGGACGACGCCGGGAGATTACGCAAATCGTTCAAGTCCTTCAGCCGACCGCTGGCTTGCTTGTTGGCTCTCAAGTGCTCCAATCCGATGATGTTGACCTGAACCCCGTCGATTTCATCTTTCGTCCGATTCGAGTAACAGGTTGGAAAATCGACGCCGCTGATGACTGTGAGGACTTCGATTCGCAGCGGTCTGTTGCCGATACCGATGAATTGTCCCTCCGACAGAAACGCTTCCGCTGGCTCAGGAATCGTTAAACCGAACAGGCGTAAGACCTCGACCAGCAATCGGATGTTTTGCGGACTGAACGCGATCCAGACATCCATATCGCCGGTGGATCGGGGGTAGCCATAATACCCGACAGCATAGCCGCCGACAATCAGGTATTCAACGTTTCTGCTGTTGAGTAACTGTAAAAACTCGCTGAAGTCGGGCGGTAGATGGATCGTAGCCATACATGACTTGGCGCATGAATTCGACGGCTGCCAGTCGCTCGAGCGGCGTTCTGGAGGTCCAATATTGAAGCTCGTCGCCCTGATCGCTCATTGGACGCACTTCGACGACTGTTCTGTCCATTCTTGACTGACTGACGACATCCATCGTGCATCACCCTCAATAGGATTGCTGAAACAGAACGCTGAAGCTATGGGATTGCGGGGGCGAAGTCAACACAGCGACGGCCGGATCTCCGTGGGGAAATCCGGCCGTCGGGTCGAAACAGTCAACCGACTTAGCCGAGCAAGGCTTCGACGGTGATCTCGAGGTTGCCGCGCAGGGCGTTGCTGACGGGGCAGCCGGCTTCGGCTTCTTGGGCGATGGTCTGGAACGTCGCGTCGTCGAGTCCGGCGGCGGGACCGAAGGCGGTGACCTTCAGGTGGCTCTGGGTGATCTTCAACCCGCCCTCGACCTTGTGCACCGAGACGGTCGCTTCCGTCTCGACCCGCTCGGCCGACAGCTTGTGCTTGCCGAGCGTCGCCTCGATCATCATCGTGTAACAGGTCGCGTGGGCGCCGGCGATGAGTTCCTCCGGCGTCGTCTCGCCTTTGATCTCGCCCTCGGTGCGGGCTTTCAGCCGAACGGTGGACGAGAAGCTGCCGCTGTGGGCCTTGACTTCGCCGCTGCCGTCGGGCAGGTTGCCGGTCCAGCGGACGTTTGCGCTGTGGTCGCTCATAGTCGAATCGGGGTTGGGGTAAGCGGGACTCAGACGTCCCAGGTTTGCAGGTCGCTCGGTGTCTTGGGGGTGGCCTCGCAGCGGGCCATGTCGTCCATCGGCCCTTCCTGCGTCGTGATGTTGTAGCCCAGCCCCTGCCACTCGGGCGCGTACTTGGCGTTGAGCTGAATCCACGCCGACTGATCCTGCGGCACGTCGTCCTCCGGGTAGATGGCGTTGACCGGGCACTCCGGCTCGCACGCCCCGCAGTCGATGCACTCGTCCGGGTGAATCACGAGCACGTTCGGGCCTTGGTAGAAGCAATCGACCGGGCAGACGACGGCGCAACTGGTGTACTTGCAATCGAGGCAGGCGGAGGTGACGACGTAAGCCATAGGGGAAGGTCTCCGAATCAGGAAGAGCGCTTTGTAGAGAGGGATCGTTCAGCGGGATACCGACCGGTGAATATACCGCCCTCCTGACCTTAACGCAGCGATCCGCCGTCAGGTTCACCGGATTTTCGATGGAACCGTGCGGTGCCCGTCCCATCCGACCGGCTATATTGCGGCAAACAACTCCCTTTCCGCCGGTTTCGCCCGGCGCCACGACCCGTTCCACGAACCATGTCCGCCTCGCCCCACCCGACCGCCATTCGTGCCCCTCGCGGCACCACCTTGTCCTGCCGAGGCTGGCATCAGGAAGCCGCGCTGCGGATGCTGATGAACAACCTCGATCCCGACGTCGCCGAGCGGCCCGACGATCTTGTCGTTTATGGCGGAACCGGCAAGGCGGCGCGCAACTGGGCCTGTTATGAAAAAATCGTCCAAACGCTGCGGCGACTGGAGAATGACGAAACGCTGCTGATTCAGAGCGGCAAGCCGGTCGGCGTGTTCCGCACCCACGACCAAGCGCCGCGTGTGCTGCTCGCCAACGCGCACCTCGTCCCGCGCTGGGCGACGTGGCCCGAGTTCCGTCGGCTGGAAGCGCTCGGGCTGACGATGTACGGGCAGATGACGGCCGGATCGTGGATCTACATCGGGACGCAGGGGATCTTGCAGGGGACGTATGAAACCTTTGCCGAGTGCGCCCGACAGCATTTCGGCGGAACGATGAGCGGCCGGCTGGTCGTCACGGCTGGACTCGGCGGGATGGGCGGGGCGCAACCGCTGGCGGCGACGATGAACGGTGCGGCGTTTCTCGGGATCGACGTCGATGCAAGCCGGATTCAGCGACGGGTCGAGACGGGCTATTGCGACCGGCTGGAGACCGATCTCGACGCGGCGCTCGACGCCGTGTTGTCGGCGAAAGCGGCGGGCGAACCGCTGTCCGTCGGATTGGTCGGCAACGTGGCGGACGTGCTGCCGGAACTGGTCCGGCGCGGCGTCGTGCCCGACGTGGTGACCGATCAAACCTCGGCGCACGATCTTCGGGTCGGCTACATCCCGGCTGGCCTCTCGCTCGACGAAGCCGACGCGATGCGCGAGCGCGATCCGTCCGGCTACGAAACCCGCGTGCTCGACAGCATGGAGCACCACATCGACGCGATGCTGGCGCTGCAACGGGCCGGCGCGGTCGTGTTCGACTACGGCAACAACCTGCGCGGTCAGCTCGCCGATCATCGCGGCCGAGCCGATGCGTTCGAGATCATCGGCTTCGTCCCGCTGTTCATCCGGCCGCTGTTCTGTCGCGGCTCCGGCCCGTTCCGCTGGGCGGCGCTTTCGGGCGACCCGGCCGACATCGCCGTGACCGACCAAGCCGTGCTTGACGCGTTTCCCGACAAGGAACCGCTGGCCCGGTGGATTCGGCAGGCGCAGCAAAAGGTCCAATTTCAGGGGCTTCCGGCGCGCATCTGCTGGCTGGAGTACGGTGAGCGGGCCGAGATGGGCGAGCGGTTCAACTGGCTGGTCGAGACGGGCCGCGTGGCGGCGCCGCTCGTCATCGGGCGCGATCATCTGGACACCGGCTCGGTCGCCAGCCCGAACCGCGAGACGGAGGGGATGATGGACGGGTCGGACGCCATCGCCGATTGGCCGCTCTTGAACGCGCTGCTCAACACGGCCTGCGGCGCAAGTTGGGTCTCGCTGCACCACGGCGGCGGCGTCGGGATCGGCTACTCGATCCATTCGGGCATGGTCACGGTCGCCGACGGAACCGCAACCGGCGCCGAGCGGCTTCGTCGCGTCCTGACCGCCGATCCCGGCACTGGCGTCATGCGCCACGCCGACGCGGGCTACGAAATCGCACAAGAGACGGCCCGCGAGCGCGGCATCGACCTGCCGATGGTCGGCGCATGACGACCCCGTTTCGGCGTGGCACCCTTCCTCCATTGAGACACAAGGGCGAGTGACATGGAATGCTTTGGTGGTCACGGTGCTGTTGTGGTTAAACCTCGGCAGCCTTTCGCCGACTGGCTTTCCGCTCAGGTGCGATCTCCTGTCTCGTTGGATGTTCTACGGCAAGACGGCACCGTCTACTTGGTCCCTACGATAGGGGCTGACGATGGGGATTTGGATTTGCTGTTGGATAACTGCTATGAGATCATTTTCGAAGAGGAACTTTCCACTGCCTTCTTCGTCCCGTCTACATGGCCCACGAATCGCGACCGGAAAATGTTTGATGATTTTTTTGATGTAGAGAGGCATAATGTAATCTTCGATATAAGCATGTTGCTTGGCGGGCACCCTGTCCGTGATCCTCGTTAGATTGGGTCGATCCTTCGGTAACACCTGCCGTTGTCGCACGCTGATCTTCCGCTCGCTCTTTTATTCCTCCCATGTCTCCGCCCCGCCTCCGACTGGCCCATCTGCGGGCCGATTTAGCCGCCTCGCTCGACCATTTCCGCCGCGACCGGTCGGCCGTCGAAGCCTCCCGTGCCATCGTCGAGCGGGCGCTGGCCGACGGCGGGACGCACTACGGGATCAACACCGGGTTCGGGATTCTCGCCCGACAGCGGATCGGTCCGGCCGATGTCGAGCGGTTGCAGCGGAACCTGCTGCTGTCGCACGCGGTCGGCGTCGGCTCGCTCGTGCCGCCGGAGATCACCGAACTGATGCTCGGGTTCAAGATTCAGGCGCTCGGGCTCGGCCTGTCGGGCATCTCGACCGAGGTGTTCGAGCGCTTGCTCGTGTTTGCCGAGCGGGGGATTCTGTCGGCCATCCCGAGTCGCGGCAGCGTCGGCGCGTCGGGCGATCTGGCGCCGCTGGCGCATCTGGCGCTGCCGCTGATTGGCCTCGGCGCTGTCTGGAATGCCGACCGAACCGCGACCGTCCCGGCCGCCGATGTGCTCAGGTCCGAAGGGCTTGGACCGGTCACGCTGCGGGCGAAAGACGGCCTCGCGCTGATCAACGGAACGCAGTTGATGAGCGGATACGGTGCCCATATTCTGGCCCGCTCGTTTAGGCTCGAACGGATGGCCGATCTGCTGGCCGCGATGAGCCTCGAAGCGTTGCAAGGCAGCATTCGCCCGTTCGATCCGCGCATCCACGACGCCCGTCCGCAGCCCGGTCAGGGCACCGTCGCCGCCAATCTGCGCCAATTGCTGACGGACAGCGAGATTCTCGAATCGCACCGGAATTGCGGCAAGGTGCAAGACCCGTACTGTCTGCGCTGCGCGCCGCAGGTTCACGGGGCCAGCCGAGACGCGCTCGGCTACGCCCGAACGGTGGTCGAAACGGAGATTAATTCCGTGACGGACAATCCGCTCGTGTTTCCGAACGGCGACATCGTCAGCGGCGGCAATTTCCACGGTCAACCGCTGGCCCTGGCGCTCGATTTCGCCGCGCTCGCGCTGGCCGAGTTCGCCAGCATCTCGGAGCGCCGGACGTATCTGCTGCTCGAGGGACACGACGGGTTGCCGCAACTGCTGCTGCGCGACACGGGCGTCAACTCCGGCTTTATGATCCCGCAGTACACGTCCGCCGCGCTCGTGTCGGAGAACAAAGTGCTCTGCCACCCGGCGTCGGTCGATTCGATCCCGACCTCGCTCGGGCAGGAGGATCACGTCAGCATGGGCAGCATCAGCGCCCTGAAACTGCTGACGATTCTCGATAACGTCGAGCATGTTCTTGCCATCGAACTGCTGACCTCGGCGCAAGCGCTCGACTTCCGCCTGCCGCTGAAACCGGGTCGCGGTGTCGCCGCCGCCCACGCGCTGGTGCGCGAGCGGGTGCCGCATCGGGACGACGACGGGCTGATCTCGGAGGACATCGCCCGCTGCGTCGCGCTGATCCGCTCTGACGACCTGCTTGACGCCGTCGCCGCCACCGTCGGCCCGCTCGCCTGATGCCGACGCTCGTCAACATCGGGACGCTGGCGACGTGCCGCCCGGCCGGGGGACAGGCGGCGATTCATCCGATTTCGCGGGCGGCGCTGGCTTGGGAGCACGACCGGATCGTCTGGGTCGGCGCCGAAACCGATCTGCCGCCTGCGTTTCGGGCCGATCCCATCGACGCGGGCGGCCGATTGGTCATTCCCGGACTGATCGACTGCCACACGCACCTCGCTTTCGGCGGCAACCGGGCCGACGAGTGGACGGCCAAGCTGCGCGGCGCGAGTTACCTCGACATCGCGGCCTCCGGCGGCGGCATCCGGCGCACCGTTCGCGAAACGGCGGCGGCATCGGATGACGAGTTGCAAGCTCGGGCGCTCGGGTTTCTGAGCGAGATGATCCGGCTCGGGGAGCTTGATATTCAAGTGACTTTGAAGGATGTCAAGAACGTCCATCTTTCCGTGCATCCGCCCGATGGCCGCGTCACATTGGTTGCGCCCAGTGCGACGCGCCTCGATGTGGCGCGGGCCTATGCCATCAGCAAGCTCG
>JBBSVG010000111.1:0-7424 GCA_038233775.1 Bacteroidota bacterium
ACATACGACTGATCTTTCGCCAGATCGCGACCGCGAGAGAGAATGTGCCGTCCGGTCGAAGCGTCGTGCCGGACGCGGGCGTAGTGGCCGGTCGCCACGCCGATGGCGTCGAGCGCTTTGGTTTTCTCGATCAGCAGATCCCACTTGATCTTCGTGTTGCAGACGACGCACGGGTTCGGCGTCCGGCCGCGCAGGTACTCCGAGACGAAATCGTCGATCACTGCTTCGTCGAACGCACCGGCGAAATCGAGCACGTAATGCGGAATCCCGAGCCGGTTGCAGACCGAGCGGGCGTCGTGGATCGCGTCGAGCGAGCAGCAGCCGCGCTCGCCTTTCGGGTTGCCGCCGACCCGCTCGAAGGCCCACGTCTTCATCGTGATGCCGACGCAATCGTAGCCCGCTTCCATCATCAGCGCCGCCGCGACGGAGGAATCGACCCCGCCCGACATCGCCACGACCATCGTTCCGTGCTTGCTCATAGTGCCTCATTTGCTGAACGCCGCGCCCCGGCGCAAACGGCGGACCGGTCGCGACTCGCGCAGATGAGAGATCAGCCGCCGCTGCCTCATCCCTGACCGGACAGGCTATTGAACGCGCTTGCTTTGAGTTGGCGCACCGACCGAAATGGCCCCGTCGGCGCGGCACGATGCGTGCGAATGGGAGTCCGGCGTCCCCCTTTCGCCTCAAGCCCTGGAGCTGCCATGAGTCTGCCCGTCCGCAACAGCATCGTGACCGTAAAGCTCCGTTACCCGAACACCGAGACGGGCGAGGAAACCATCGCCCTCTGTCCGGGTCGGGTGGAGAGCGTCGAGGAGACGGAGATCGAAGGGCGCCGGATGACCCTCGTCCACGTCACCGATCTGCTCAACTACGTCAAGGACGACGGGTTTTTCCCGCTCGAAGACGTGATGGTTGGCTTCTGGGGCGTGTTCAGCGTCAACTGAGCCGCGTCGTTTGAACTGCCTTTGGGCGCCTGACCTGATCGGTCGGGCGCCCTTTTTTATGCGCTCACCATGCCCTTGAACAACCGCCACCGACCGCCGAGCGAGCGCCCGACGAAGATGTGTCCCGTCTGCAAACGCCCGTTCAGTTGGCGAAAGCGCTGGGCCGATTGCTGGGATGAAGTGCGCTATTGCTCCGACCGCTGCCGCTCGAATCGGCCCAAAGCGGCGTCCGGTGACGGCCAATGGGCCATCAAACTTGTGATCGGATCGGCGGGCGTGCCGAGGGCGGCGAGCGCGGTGTGGTGATCTCTGCCGCGCAGCGTGACCAGCGTCAGCGGGCGGGCGACGGCAAGCAGTCGGGCGGCAAAGGCAAGCCGTTGCCGGTGGATGGCTGCCGGATCGCGCTCGGCGACAGCAAGCAGCATCGGCGGACCAGCAGTGGTCACGTGCTGAACGGGCGAGGCGTCGCGCCAGCCGGTTTCGTCGGACCCGAACGCCGGGATGAGCGCCCGCCGTCGCTCCAGTGGCAACCCGAGCAGCGGCAGCGTCAGGTCATACAGCCCGCTCAGCCCGACGAACCCAGCCAACTCGTCGGGCCGCCGCCCGTGCGCCGCCAAGTACGTTGGGTCGGAGGCGACAAGCGCACCCAAATGCGCCCCGGCCGATTGGCCCAGCACGACGAGGTTCGCCGGATCGCCGCCGTGTTCGGCGCCGCGATTCATCGCCCAAGCAACGGCAGCGGCCACATCCCGAGCCGCCGCCGGGTGTCGATGCTTGGGTGCGAGGCGATAGTTGGCGACGAGCGTCAACCGGCCGTGGGCGGCGAAAGCGCGGCCGAGCGGGTCGTAGCGGGCTTTGTCGGATGCGCGCCAGCCGCCGCCGTGGAGCAGCAGCAGCATCGGCGCCCGATCGGGGTCGGGGCGGTACACGTCGAGCCGCTCGCCGCTGTCGGCATAGACGAGGTCGCGGGTGACACGGTCGTCGGGAATCGTCGGGCGCTCACCGGCCCGGCGAAGGTTGCGGCGAAACGCGGCCTCGAGCAGCCGGTCGAGTGGCGACCGCACGGTTGGCTCAGTTGCCGAACAGAACGGCGGCACCGAGGGCGACCTGATCCGTCGCGGCGGTGCTCGTCCCGCTGACGACGTGGCCGTAATCAAGGTTCAGTTGCAGCCAGGGTGTTGCCGTGACGATGACCGACGGCGCCAGCCGGAAGTACGATTGCTTGCGCGGCGCACTGGTGATCGTGTATTTGTATTTCGTCTCGCCCAGCCCAATTTGCCCGTCGAACGCGGCCCGCAGCAACACGCGACCGGCGACGGTGTAACCGGCCTCAAACGCATACGGCAGTTCGTCGTTGAACGGAGCGCGGTCGAGGTTGCTTTGGGCGTTGGCGTTGTCGAGTCGGGAGAAATACCGCTCGGTCCGGCGCTGATAACCGAACTCGGCCGAGGCGTAGGCCGGGATTGGGTAGAGCGAGACGCCCGCGAGCAGCCGACCTTCGGCGGAGTATTGACCCGGACCGACCGGCGGACTGAAATCGCGCCGGTAGTTCGTCGGCAGCAGCCCGCCGAGTTGCAGCGAGAACACGGCGGGTCCGACCGACGCGAATTGCCCTTTGAGGCCCAAGTAGATGTCGGCCAGCCCGGTCGTGGTCGAGCGCGACAGCCGGTCCTCGACCTGCAACCGCTTGACGCCGATCAGCGCGACGCCGGTGATCCGGTCGGTCAGCCCGTACTCGCTGTATAAATAGGCCGAGCGTTGGCGAAACGTGGCCGGGTTGTAGGCCGAGCCGAGCACATCGCGGCGCCCGGTGTCGTCCCACCCCTCAGTCTCCCGGTCGGCGCCGAGCGACAGTTTGGTGTACGACGCGCCCTTCTTCTTCGGCCACGCCCCGGCCTCGGCGACCGACGCGGCCCCGAACACGACGGCAAGCGCAGCAGACAGGCAAACGGACAGGCGCATGGCGGCAGGAAATCTCAAGTGAACTCGTCGTAGTGCTCGCGAACGACATCGGCGCCGAGGGTGGCGAACTTGCGCTCGACGGCTTCATAGCCACGGTCCAAGTGGTACACGCGCAGCACCTCGGTCCGTCCTTCGGCGAGCAGCCCGGCCATGACGAGCGAGACAGAGGCGCGCAGGTCGGTGCTCATCACGGTCGCGCCTTTGAGTCGATCCGCGCCGCGAACGAGCGCGTGGTTGCCCTCAACGGTCAGGTGTGCGCCCAGCCGTTCGAGTTCCGGGACGTGCTTGAACCGGTCGGCGTAGATCGTGTCGGTGATCGTCGAGCCGCCGGTGGCCTGCGTCATTAAGGTCATCCACTGCGCCTGCATGTCGGTCGGGAAGCCGGGGTAGATCTCGGTCGTGCAATCGACCGGGCGCAGCTCGTCCGGCGCCGCGACGGTCACGCGGCGGTCGCCGATGGTCACGGTCGCGCCCGCTTGACGAAGCGCGTCGGTCACGGCGGTCAGGTGATCGGGCCGCACGTCGGTGACGGTGACTTCTGAGCCGGGAATCATCGCGCCGGCGACGAGAAACGTTCCGGCTTCGATCCGGTCGGGGATGTTGGTAAACGTGATCGGGTTGAGCCGATCCACGCCCTCGATCTCCAGCGTGCTCGTCCCGATCCCGTCGATCCGGGCGCCCATCTTGACCAGACAATCGGCCAGCGCGGTGATTTCGGGTTCCATCGCGGCGTTCTCGATCCGCGACGATCCCTTCGCCAGCACGGCGGCCATCAGCACGTTGCCCGTCGCCCCGACCGACGACGGTTCGAACTTGATTTTTCCGCCGCGCAGTCCACCGGACGGCGCTTTGGCGATGATGTAGCCCTCGTCCAACTCGATCTCGGCGCCGAGCGCCTGAAACCCTTCCAAGTGCAGGTTGACCGGTCGCGGACCCCACGCGCAGCCGCCGGGCAGCGAGACTTTGCCGTGGCCGAACCGGGCCAGCAGCGGCCCGAGCACGTAGATCGACGCCCGCATCTTCTTGACCAGATCGTACGGCGCTTCGGCGAATGAGGCGCCGTAAGCGTCGATCAGGAGGTCGTGGCTGTCGGCTTTGAACTCGACCTTCGCGCCGATGACGCGCAGCAGGTGGTTCAGCGTGTACACGTCCTGCAAGTCAGGCGTGTTGCGGATCGTCGTCTTGCCCTCGGCCAAGAGCGCCGCCGCCATCAGCGGTAGGACCGCGTTCTTTGCGCCCGAAGCGGCGACCGTCCCGCGAAGCGGCCCACGGCCGCCGTGAATCACCAGTTTGTCCAAAAGCCGCTCATCGTCAAAAGGAATCGGAAAGGGAACCGTCGCCGGTGAAGATACGGCCGGGCGGCGACGGTTGGGCTATTGCCGTCCGCCGTTGCTCTTGCCGTTCGCTGACAGCTGATAGCTGACGGCTGACAGCGTCCGTTCCCCGACAGCCTCTTCGGCACAGAGATGGCGAAAGCGGTCGGGTTGCACCGTTTCCTCTCTACCCTGCGCCCTTATTTTGACCGAGCTGACCCCCGCCGAGCTTCGCCTCCGCGTTTCCCCGTCCGATTTCGCCTTCGAGACCACCGCCGATCTGCCGCCGAGCGAGACGATTCTCGGTCAGCCGCGAGCCGTGACGGCGATCCGCACCGGGCTTGGCATCCCGCACGACGGTTACAACATCTTTCTGACCGGACTGGCCGGCACCGGTCGCCGGACGACTGTGCAGCGGATTCTGGCCGAGGTCGCCCCGAAGGCGAGCGGTCCGCCGGACGATTTGGCCTACGTCCACTCGTTCGCCTCGCCCGACGCGCCGAAGCTGCTTCGCTTGCCCGCCGGCCAAGCGCGGAAGTTCCAGACCGATCTGCGCCTGTTCATCACGACGTTGCAGAAGGCGATCCGGGCGATCTTCGATTCGGAGGCGTACGGTCGGCGGAAGCGGACGATTTTGGCCGGGGCCGACACGCGCCGGGCGAAGCTGATTCAGAACTACGAGCGGCAGGTGCAGAAGGCGCAGTTCGCCCTCGTCGGCGAACCGTCCAGCGGCGCCCCGCCGAGCGGATCGAACCGGTACGCGCTCGACCCGATCATCGGCGGCAAGCCGGTCGATTTAGGGGAGTTGGAGGATCAGGTCGCCGAGGGCAACTTCCCGAAAGACAAGTTCGAGGCGCTCGTCAAGCAACGCGACAAGCTGGCCGGTCAGCTCGAGACGCTGTTCGGCGCGATTCGGACCGAAGAAGCCGAGGCACAGCAAGCCGTCGTCGCGTTGGATGAAAAGATGATCCTGCCGCAGGTGCAGAGCGGGATCGCCGAGCTGAAAGAGAAGTACGACCTGCCCACCGTCCACGGCTATTTGGGCGAGGTGCAGGCGCAACTGATGACCGAACTCGACCGGTTCTACCCGCTCGAAGGTCCGATGCCCGCCCCGGCGCCCGTCCCGCCGCCGACGCCCGAAGCGCCCGCTGGTCGCCGCCGACGGGGCGCTCGCGGTGCCGCCGACCCGCCGCCGATGCCGGAGAGCGAGCCGTTGGGGCCGATGCCCGAAACCGGGCCGGACGACGATGATTTCTGGGAATATGACCTGAACATCGTCGTCGATCACAGCGAGACGGTCGGCGCGCCGGTTGTGTTCGAGTCGAACCCAACCTACACGAACCTGTTCGGGACCATCGAGCGCGGGATGGTCGAACAAGGGATCATGCGGGCCGATTACACGCAGATCAAGGCCGGTTCGCTGCTCCGGGCCAACGGCGGTTATTTGGTGCTCAACGCGCTCGATCTGCTGACCGAAGGCAGCGTCTATCCGACGCTGAAGCGGTTTCTCAGAAACCGCCGGGCCGAGATTCAGTCGTTCGATCCGTTCTACAACATGACCGTCAGCACGCTGAAGCCGGAATCGGTCGAGCTGCGGTTGAAGGTCATCGTCATCGGCGACGAGGAAGTGTACGAGACGCTCTGGGCGCAGGACGAGGATTTTGCCCGCATCTTCAAGATTCGGGCGGACTTCGACACCGAGATGCCCCGCGTTGAAGCGACCGTCAGGCACTACGCCGCGTTCCTCGCGTCGGTCTGCCGGACCGATGGATTGCTGCCGTTCGACCGGTCGGGCGTGGCCGAGATGGTCGAGTTCGGCGTCCGGCTGGCCGGTCGGCAGACCAAACTCTCGACCCGGTTCAGCGTGCTCGCCGATCTGTCGCGCGAGGCCGATTATGCCGCCCGACAGGCTGGTCACGAGGTCATTACGGGCGCCGATGTGGTCGCAGCCGACCGTGCGCAGGTCGAGCGGTCGAATCTGGCCGAGGAGAAGTATCAGGAGCTGATCGCCGAAGGGACGCTGCTGCTGTCGATTGATGGCGAGCCGGTCGTCGGACAGGTCAACGGGTTGGTCGTGTACGATTTGGGCACCTATGCCTTCGGGCTGCCGGCCCGGATCACGGCGGCGACGAGCCTCGGGCCGGGCGGCGTGGTCGATATCGAGCGCGAGAGCGAGCTGTCGGGCGCGCACCACACCAAAGGCGTGCTGATCATCACCGGGTATCTGCGTCGGCAGTACGGACACGACAAGCCGCTGGCGTTGGCCGCCTCGCTGGCGTTCGAGCAATCGTACGTTGGCGTGGACGGTGACTCCGCTTCGGCGGCCGAACTCTGTGCGCTGCTGTCGTCGCTGGCCGAGTTGCCGGTGCGGCAGGATCTGGCGATCACCGGGTCGGTCAACCAGCGCGGCGACATTCAGCCCATCGGCGGGGTGAACGAGAAGATCGAAGGATTCTTCCACGCTTGCCGCGAGCGCGGGCTGACCGGGACGCAGGGCGCGATCATCCCGAAGCTGAACACGCCGGATCTGATGCTGCGCCCTGAAGTCGTCGAAGCGGTCGCCGCCGGACAGTTCCACCTGTACGCCGTGGATACGGTCGATGAAGCCGTCTCGCTCCTAACGGGCACTGAACCCGGCGCGCGGCTGGACGACGGCGGCTTCCCGGACGACAGCGTCAACGGTCGAGTGGACGCGCGGTTGCGGCTGTTCGCCCGAGAATCGCGCTTGTTTCCCCACGAGTTGCGGGCCTGAGCCGCAGCCGACCAGCGCCGCTCTCGCCCGGTGAACGGGAATCGGGAGCGGCGTCGTTATTTTGTGCGGGTTGCCGTTCCTGTTCGGGACGCGCGGCTCGCCTGTCGGACCCCGACCGCATCTGTCGGTCTCGGGGCGCTGTTCACCAGGGGGAGGTTACCTTCAGTTGGACTCGTCTATAGGCCTCGGCCTGTTCGGCTTGCTCGCGGTCGTGTTGCTGGTCTTGACCAACGGCTTCTTCGTCGCGGCCGAGTTCTCCCTCGTGGCGGTCCGCCGGACCCGGATCGAGCAATTGGCAACCGAGGGCAGCAGCAGCGCAAAGGCGGTTCGCGGCGCGCTGAAGCACCTCGATATGTACATCGCCGCGACGCAATTGGGCATCACGCTCGCGTCACTGGCCCTCGGCTGGATCGGCGAACCGGCCGTCGCCCGGCTGATGGCGCCGTTGTTCGC
>JBBSVG010000112.1:0-7360 GCA_038233775.1 Bacteroidota bacterium
CGACGGCGACGACCCAGCCGCCGCGACGGGCCAGCGCCCGGCTCGTGCCGCCTTCGCCGCAGCCCAAATCAAGCAGTCGGGCGCCGCTGAGATTCAGTTCGGCAGCGATCAGATCGGCGACGCCATCGCCGCGCTCGCCCGCCCGCGCCGTCGCCCGCGCCCAGCGCTCGCCGTTCGGGTGCGCCGGGTCAAGTTGGTAGAGTGGACCGGGCAGCGACGGGGAAACAGCCATGTCCGCAAGATAACGCCGAACCGCCGCCGCTGAATCGGGCTTCCGGTTGCGCCCGAACTGTATCGCCAGAATCAGTTGTCGGACAACGGCTTGTCCAGTTTCGGTTGAGGCGACCGGCGACGCTTCTTCGGAGGCGCGAGATCGGGATTCTGCTCGCCGACGTACGGTTGACAGCTTGGACAGTACCACGTCATCCGCTCCAGCGCGCCCTGCCGGACCATCCGAATCGTCGTCCCGCAGCGCAGGCACGGCCGTCCGCCGCGACGATAAACGTACCCGTAGCGACCGCCCTGACCTTCGAGTTCCGGCGGCAGAAATGCGCCCTCGAACGTCCCGAGATCATACGAGCGGCGAATCAATTGCTGCGAGACCTCGACCAGTCGCGCCCACTCGTCGGCGGTGATCGTGTCGGGCAAGCGTTGCGGGTGGAGCGCGGCTTGGAACAGGATTTCGCCTTTCAGGACGTTGCCGATCCCGGCCAGCACGGTCTGGTCCATGATGACGGCGCCGATCTCCCGCTCGGCGTGCTCGGGCAGGCGAAAGCGACGCTCGGCCTCGTCGGCATCGAACGCGTCGCTGAGCAGATCGGGACCGGTCTCGGCGGTTTTGTGCGTCGCCAGATCGTCGCTGCGGATCAGTTCGCAGACGGGCGCGCTGAACAGCACCGCGACGGTGGTTTCCGTCTCGATCACAACCCGAGCTTTGCGCGTCTCCTTCCGCCACGGTTCGCCGGGCGCATAGACGTGCCACGCGCCCCACATCAGCATGTGGCTGTAGAGCACGTCGCCGCTGCTGAAATGGATGAACAGGTGCTTGCCGTGCGAGCGGACTTCCGTCACGAGAGCGCCGGTGAGCCGCTCGGTCCACCGCTCCGCCGCCGCTTTCTTGAAGCTGCTGCGGAACAGCCGAACCGGGCGGCCGAGCAGCGCCTCGCGCAGCCGGTCGGCGGCGCCTTTAATCGTGTGGCCTTCGGGCATCGTTATGCGGACCAGCGGGTCGGGGGACGGGAGACGGCGGCGCTGCCGAGGGTTAAATAAGCGGTGTAGAGCGGTTCGAGCGCCGGATAGAACGGCAGCAGATCGCGCTCGCCGAACCGTCGGGCCGCGTCACCGAACAGCGCGGCGTTCAACGCCAGATGCAGCCCGAGCAGCGCGGCGACGGTTTTGGCTGACGCGCCGCGACCGAGCGCAATCCCGGCAACGACCGGCGGCGCGAGTTGGGTTCCGTGCCACAGCGCAAGGCCGACGAGCGCCCACGGCTCGTACGCGCGCCCGGCCGACAGATGCCGCCGCTTCTGCGCGATCCAATCGGGCACTGTTCGCGGCGCTTCCGACGGCGCCCACGTCTCGGGCTGTCCTGCATAAACCGACCGCCAACGAGTGCGGGCGAGTTGCTGGACGAACAGATCGTCATCGCCGCTGAGGGCGTGTGCGCCGGAAGCGAATCCGCCGACCTCGTCGTAGAGCGTCCGGCGGTAGGCGAGGTTGCGCCCGACCGCCATGTACGGCCGGTTCCAACCGACGGCCGACGCCGTCAGCAGCGCGGCGCGGGTCGTCTCGAACCGAATGAACCGGTTCAACCAACCGCCGCGCCGCCGATACGGCCCGTAGCCGACGATCAGGCCAACCTCGGGCGCCATCAGCCGCGACAGACCGGCCAGCCAATCGGGACCGGGGCGCGTGTCGGCGTCGGTCAGCACCAGCCACGGCGATTTTGTTTGGCCGATGCCGACCGCGAGCGCCCGCTTTTTCGGCCCGATGCCGACCGGCTCGCTGTCGATCCGAACGACGGTCAGCGGCAGCCGGTCGGCGTAGCGCTGAACCAGAGCGCCGGTGCCGTCGGTCGAGCGGTCGTCGATCAGCACAATCTCGTCGGCCGGACGCGATTGGGCGGTGAGCGCGTCGAGCAGCGGACCGATCCGCGCCGCCTCGTTTCGCGCTGCAACGACGACGGCGATCCGCTCTCCCGTCGCTGATCCGCCACGTCGCCGCGACCGTTGCAACCCGACCGCCACGACCGCCAGCGCCGCCGCGCTCAGTCCGACGGCTGCGGCAAGGAGTCGAGTGGGGGAGATCATCCGGTTTTGATGCGATCCTGTAGCGCTGCCAACCGCCGACAGTCAGGCTGCTTCGGCGTGAGACCCTTCACTTCGTTCAGGGTGACAGAAAAAGGGAGACGGCTTCGCTGTGCAATGGGCGCGAACGCAAACCGGGCCGTCGGGGCCGGAGAAGTCCGGTTGGCCGACGGCCCGGCGGTGATCTCAGACCGGCTCAGTTGCCGCCGGTCGCGTTCGGATCGGTCCCGGCCGGCGTCGGCATCGGAGCCGGGGCAGCCGAGCCGCTGCGCTGGTCCATCTCGTCGAGCGAGCGGAGTTGCTTGTCGATGTTGACGACGACCGTCCGGTTGTAGAACCGCCCTTCCGGCAGCCCATTGTCGAAGATCGGATCGGCCTCGCCGACGCCCCGGTGGCCGAGCGTGTCGGCTTGGACGTTCGGCTGAACCTGCGCGTACACCGTCGCTGCCCGCTTGTCCGACAGCGTCAGGTTGTAGGCATCCGAGCCGATCAGGTCGGTGTGGCCGACGATGTCCACCCGCGAGGTGCCGTCGATGCGCGGATAGACGAACTCGCGCAGAATCCGGTCGTTGCGCGGATCGACCGTCGATTTGTTGAACTCGAACAGGACGAGGCTGATCTTCTCATACGAGCGGGCGCCGGTGCTCGAAGCCAACTGCTGCTCGACCGTCACTTGCTTGACCGCGATCTGCTGCGGCTGGGTCGTGACCGTCTCGCCGACGGCGTCGGTGGCGCTGAGCGTGTACATGTACGGCGCCTCGCTGGTCGGCAACTGGTTGCGGCTGTCGAGATAGGCGAACCGGATCGGCGCCGTCGGGGCGGTCGTGCCGGTCTGTCGGAGCACGGTCTGGTTGCCCTGCTGGACCGTCAGCGTCCACGACTTCAGCCCTTCGGCGGCTATCGGCTGCAGGTTGAATGTCAGCGCGTCGGGTTGCGCCCGGCGGGTGCGCCTGACAAACGTGACCGGCCGCAGAATCTCCCACGCATCGCTTGTCAGCTCGACGCGGCGGTTCTCCGCCTGACCCTCGGGCGTGTTCGTCACGCTCGGAACGGCCGGCAGGGTGCGGCTCGCAAGCGTCAGCCGGGCGGCGTCGATGCCCCACGTGTTGACCAGATAATCGCGCACCGTCGCCGCCCGAGCGTCGGAAAGCGCCTTGTCGTTCCGCTCGGGGCCGGTGTTCATGTTGTTGCCGGTGATCGTCAGCGCCGCCGCCGGGTTGGCGCGGAGCCGCGTGCCGACGATGTCGAGCAGGTAATCGTACTGATCGAGGGCGCCGCCGCCGATCTTCGTCTCGTCGAAGCCTGACGCCTCGCCGGTCGTGTTGAAGCGGTGGTAGCGGTCGGCGATGTTCGACGAATCGACGCCGAAGAAGACGTAGTTCAGCAGCGGAAACGACTCGCGGACCAGCGTCTCGGTGAACGTCACCGACGGGGCCGACGCGCTGACGACCGGCGCGGGCGGCGCCTTGAACCGGTAGCGAATTCGGTAGCCCTTGTCGACCAACTCCTCGGCGATCCGGTTGAACGCGGCCGAGACAGCGTCGGCGTTCTCTGCCCGGAAATACAGCCCGTCGTTGATCTTCGCCAGCGTCTCCAGATCGGAGTTGGACTGGCGCTTCTCGACCAGATAATCGATGGCGAACGGACGGACGCCGGTTTGGGTGATCAGATCGGCCACGTCCTGCTTCTTCGTCCGGCTGTTCAGGTCGAGCCCGTCCGACAGAATAATCAGATAGTTGCGCTCGATCCGTGACGGGGTCCGCTCGAACATCTGCGCGGCGGCGTAGACTTCATCATACAAGAACGTCCGGCCGACGAAGCCGTACTCGCCGAGGGCGTACTTGATGGCCGCGTTGCGGTCGGCGAACGGCTGCGCCTTGACGTTCAAACCCTCGTTGTGGTACAGATACGCTGGGTTCTTGTCCTCCGAGAAGAAGACGATCCCGACCTGGGCGACGGGCGAGAACGACGCCATGAACTTCTCGATGTCGCGCTTGATCGCGCCGACGTACGGCTCGATGGACGACGAGTTGTCGATGGCGATCACGACCCGCATCGGCGTCGCTTCGGTCTGGCTCAGCGGCGTGACCGAGAGGATGTCGGCGCGGCGGGGACCGCGATCCAGCCGAAAATTCGTCGAATCGAGCCCCGTAATCGGGTCGCCCTCGGCGTTGACCGGGCTGACGCGAAGCTGACCGATGCGGTCTTTTTCGCCCTCATAATCGTACACCAGCGTGGACGCTGTCACGCCTGGAATGGTGCGAGGCGTGACCGTCAGCCCGCGCGCGTCCTGTACCGCCGTGCCCGTCACGGCCAGCGTATCGACGCCGCCGGGGACGCGGGTCGTGGGCAACGGCGTCGCCATCGGCGCTGGCATCGGTGCTGGCGCGGGCGTGGTCATCGTCGTCTCGCCCGAGCCGCCGCAGCCAGCAGATAGCGTCAGAAGCGGTGAGAAGGCGACAAGCAGGGCGACGGCGCGTCGGGCGGTGGCCCGAGAGAGAGGTCGGAAATCGGTCATGGGCAGAAGCCTCCGGGCAGGCAAGATGTGGGGTTCGCCGGTCGCTTCGGGAAGAGGACGCGACCGGTCGTGATGCCCGGCAGAACAGCGGGTTGCGGCGAAACGTGCGGGCTGCCGGTCCTGCACCGCCTCCGGCATCGGTTGTGCGCGGTTCCCGCCGACCGCTGACCTTGCACCCGCCCATCCCGACCGATGTCAATCCCAAACTGGCGCCTGAAACGCTGGCAGAACCGCCACCGAAACGCGCTGCTGCGGCAACTCATCCCGTTTGGGCTGATGGGGCTACTGATGGCCGCAGCCGTGGCGCTGTTCTCATTCCACGGCTGCGGCCACTGAACCCGGTTTTCAGCCGACCGGCAGCAGCCGGACCGAGCGGATCGCCCTCGGGTCGCCGGTCAGATGCGCCGCACCGGCGACGAACGCCTCGAGCTGCGCTTCGGTGAACGGTTGGTCGATCAACGACAGATCGTAGGCGATCCCGAACTCCGGGATGTCGCGGTGGACCGAGCCGAGTGACGAGGCGCCGCTGGAGAAGATCGCGTCATCGACGGCTTTCTTCGTCCCGCGCGCCGTCGAGTGGACGACCGCGAGCGCATACGCGCCTGGCGCCTGTCCAACCGACAGTTGCTGTCTCGGGATGAACACGCAATCGCGGACTGCGCCCGAGCGGCTGAACTCCCGCGCCGTGGCCGCCACCCGCCGGGCGATACGCGGCTGCGCTTCTCGGGTCGCCGCGCCGATGTGCGGCGTCGCGTGGATCGTCGGCACGTCGGCGTACGGGTTCGTCCACGGCTCGTCGCCGCGCGGTTCGTCGGGGAAGACATCGACCGCCGCGTGCCGGACGGCGCCCGAGGTCACAGCGGCGATCAGCGCTTCCGACGTGTGGATCACGCCACGCGCCGCGTTGATGAACAGCTTCGGCGACTCGCCGTCGCGCTCGGCGCCCAACTGCGAGAGCAGATCTTCCGTCACCAGGCCGACGTTCGAGTGGCCGTCGTGGTCGAGCGCGCCGACGTGGACCGAGACGGCATCGGCGCCGCGAAACAGCGCCTCAATCGATGGGGCGGCGGTGTAGCCGAGTTCGATCCCGATCTCTCGGGCCACGTCGCGCCGGTCGAAAAACAGAATCTCCATCCCAAACGCACGGGCCGCCGAGGCGACCTGCCGACCGATATTGCCCAATCCAATCAGCCCCAACCGCCGCCCGGCCAACTCGTGCCGACCGTTGGACGCCTTCTGAAACTGGTGCGCTCGGGTCGAGGCGAACGCTTCGGGCAACCCGCGAGCGAGCAAAATCAACTCGCCGAGCACCAGTTCGACGACCGAGCGGGCGTTCGAGACGGGATCGTTGAACACCATCACGCCATGATCGGCGCACGCCTGCTTGTCCACCGAATCGTCACCGATGCAGCACAGGTTGATGCTCATCAAGGTCGGGCATTGTTCGAGCACGCGCCGCGTCAACGGGACGCTGCTCCGCTTGAACAGCATCTGATGGCCGCCGCTGTTGATCGCCGAGATCAGCGTGTCCTCGTCCAGCCGACTGCCGTTCAGTCGCTCGGTGCGGATGCCGAACCGGGCCAGTTCGGCGTCGAGGATCGGGTCGGGTGACTCGATGATGAGCGCGGCGGTCAGCGGGCGGAGTTGGATGCGCGGGTGCATGGCAGACGGGCAGATGGGAGGGGAAGCCGACGCGAGCCCAAATATAGCACCTGCCGCCAAGTCGCTCCGGCTGCCGGTCGGTCGTACCTTTGTCTGGTGGACAGCGAGGGGAGCCTATGGGCGGATGGTGGACGCGGATTCGGGCGGCGCTCGCCGGCGGCGCGGGCAACGCAGCGGCGGGCCAACCGGGCTATCTGACGCCGGGCGCGGCGGCGGTCGAGTCGCTGGCCGTGTCGATGTTCTGGGCCGGTGAGGCCGGTCGGACCTCGCGACCCAAGGTGATCGCCTTCGCCGAACGCGAACCCGACGGCCAGATGGGCTACCGCGTCGTCGCCGAGTACGCCGACGAGACGGTCTGGGACGGTGACGAGCGACTATCAACCGACCGGATCGTGTCGCTGCTTGCGGCGCTTGCCGATTCGTGGCCGACGCTGCGCCGGGGACCGGCCGCGCCGGACGGGTTCGGCTCCGGCGCGCTGACGGTGCGGTTCGCTTCGGGCGAGGCGTGCCGTTGTGCGCTCGATCTGCGGAGCGATGCGCCCCGCGTCTGGGTCTGGCCGCAACGCTCCGATCCCGGTCGCGGGATGCTGACGTTTCAACCCGACGACGCCCGCTCGGTCGTCGATCCGGGCCTCCACGCGGCCGTGCTGGCCGTGCTCAACCCGTGGGACGCGGCGCTCTGGTCGCGTTTCGCCGCTTTCGTCTGATTTCGTTTTGTGATGACCGACCCGCCCAATCGCCCGACCGTGGGCGTGTACACGCTCTCGGCCGAGACGCATTTCTCCGGCGCCCACGCCCTGCCCGGCTACCCCGGCGGTTGCGCCCGCATCCACGGCCACAACTTCCGCGTTCGGATCGAGGTCGAGGCGACCGA
>JBBSVG010000113.1:0-7342 GCA_038233775.1 Bacteroidota bacterium
GCCGACTCGGCCGCTTCCTTGGCCCGTTCGAGTTCGAGCCGCGCTTCCCGCGCCGCCGTCGTGTTTTGGAAAAACAGCGACAGCCCGTCCGGCGACGGGTAGGCGTGGAAGGTGTACCAGCGGCTGTGCGGCGGGTAGAACGTCTCGAGCGAAACAGCCTGCTTGGTTTCGGCGACCCGACCCAGCGCCTGCTCGAACTCCGACCCGACGAAGGCCGGTAGCACCTGCCAGAGCGTCGCGCCGATCAGCGCACCGGGCTCGACGCGGAGCATCTGCTCGGCCTCGTCGTTGGCGTAGGTGAACCGATGGTCGTGGTCGAGCGCCAAAAACCCGTCGGTGATGCTCGCCAGCAAGTTTTGCGTTCGTTCGTTCGACCGAGCCAGCGCCTCGGCGGCCGAGCGGCGCTCGTCGTCGGCCTGCCGCTGCTCGACCGAGCGGCCGATGCTTTGGGCCATCAACTCGACCAGATCGCGCTCGTGCGGGGCGAACAGCTCCGGTCGCGGCGCCCGCGATGAAAAATGCAGCGTCCCGTAGAGCGCCCCGCCGACGACAATCGGGGTCGAGATGAACGCTTCGAGCGCGAGGTTCTCGTAGGTCGGGTGACAGCTCATCGCCGGGTCGAGTCCGACGTGGCTCGAAGACACCGTCCGGCCCTGACTGACGGCCATCGAGCAATAGACCTGACCCAGCTCGAACTCGTCGTCGGTCGCGACCTCGGGCAGATCGGTCGAGCGGATGCAGCGGACGATGAAGCGCTGCCCGTCGATCCGGCTGATGATCCCGGTCGTCAGCCCGAGCAGGCCGCAGCCGGTGCGGAGGAAATCGTCGAACTGGTCGCTGAACCCCTCGTAGCGGGTCGTGCTGAGTCGGTGCAGCTGCCGCAGCGAGTCGGTGAAGCGGGTCAACTCGTCGGCCTGCCGCCGCATCAACCGCTCGGCTTCCTTGCGCTGCGTGATGTCGATCTGCGCGCCAACGGTGCCGACGACCGCGCCGTCGCCGTCGTAGAACGGGCTGGCGTTGACCAGCGCCCAATGCCGCGACCCGTCCTTGCGGATCATCTCGAGCTCGTACTGCTCGCTCGTCCGGTCGGTTCGCCCATGCGTCCGCTCGATCATCGCGGCGCGGTCGGTCGGCGTGAGCACCAACTCGGCCATCACCTGGCCGATCATCTCGTCGCGGTTGTAACCGGTCATCTCCAGCAGACGCGGGTTCAGGTCCACCACCCGGTCGGCGAGATCGGTGATGACCAGCCCTTCGTGCAGATGCTCGAACACGGTGCGGAAGCGCGTCTCGCTCGCTCGCAGCGCCGCCTCCATCGCCTTGCGCTCGGTGATGTCTCGGGCGACGGCCTGCAAAGCGACGATCTGTTCGTTTTCCCAGACGAGCTGGACGTTCTGCCCGATCCAGATCTCCTTGCCGCCGCCGACGGCTGGAAACTCGAAGTACGTCGTCTCGATGGCCTGCTCGACTTGCTGCCGATAGACGCGCTTGGCTTCCTCGCGGTAATCCTCGCGAATCAGGTCCAAGTAACGCCGCCCAATCAGTTCCGCCTCGCTCGTCACGCCCATCAGCCGCACGGCGACCGGGTTGACGTAGAGAAAGCGGCCGGTCAGATCGACCCGGTAGATCACGTCTGGCGTCGCCTCGACGAGGTGCTTGAAGCGCGATTCGCTTTCGCGCAGCCGCGAGGCAAGTTCCTGCGCCTCGGTCACGTCGGTCGCTTGGACGAGTCGGGCCGGCCGGTCGTCATAGACCAACGCCTGCGACGAGATCTCGACCCAGAGCAGCCGCCCCTCTTTCGTCCGGTGGCGCCACGGCCCGGTTCGGGCCACCGCCCCGTCCCAAGCCGACGCGACCGAAGCGCGCATCGCGGCCTCTTCGGTGTCGGGCCGAATGTCGGCCAGCGTCAGGCCGAGAAACTCCGCTTCGGTGTAGCCATAGCGGCTCAGCGCGGTCGGGTTGACGGCGACGAAGCGGAGCGTGTCGAGATCATAGACCCACATCGACTCCGGGTTGGCGTCGAACAGCAGCCGGTAGCGCAACTCGCTCGACTCGACCTGCCGCTCGGCCGCTCGCTGCTCGGTGACGTCGATCCCGGTGGCGAGGATGAACCGACCCGGCTGGTCGCTGGCAGGCAAGGCGGTGACATCCCACGAGACGGTCCGCAGCCGACGGTCCTTCATCAGCCAATCCGCCTCCCGATGAACGGGCAGCTCGGCCGTCTGCAGCGACCGGAACCAGACGCGGGACGAGTTGAGCCGCGACTCGGGGATGAAGCGGTCCCAGACCAAGCTGCCGATGATCTCGTCGCAGGTGTAGCCGCTCATCTGCTCGAACGCCCGGTTGCAGCGGACGATTCGGCCGGCGGGATCGAGCACGACAATCAGGCTCGGCGTCGTGTCGAGCACCGATTCGATGAAGCGCAGCTCCTCGGCCCGATGTGTCTCGACCGAGCGGAGCGATTCGTTCTGCCGAACCAGTTCTTTCGACCGCAACCGCAGCTCGAGCTGGGCCACGACTTCGGCGGCCATCGCCTGTAGCAGCGTGACTTGTTCGGTCGTGAAGTGTCGCGGAACCGTGTCGATGGCGCAGAGCGTCCCGATGGCGTGGCCGCTCGGGGTGATGATCGGGACGCCAGCGTAGGCGCGGATGCCCGGCTCGCCGGTCACGTTCGAGAGGTTGGCGAACCGCTCGTCGGCCGTGGCGTCTGGGACAAGCAGCGGCTCGGGACCGAGGATGGTCCGGGTGCAGAAGGCGATGTCGCGGCTCGTTTCGCGGTAGTCCCAACCGACGGCCGACTTGAACCACTGCCGTGCGTCGTCGACAAAGGTGATCGTCGAGATCGGCACGTCGAGCGAGCGGGCGACCAGTTCCGTCAGCCGGTCGAATGCCGCCTCGGGCGCGGTGTCGAGAATCTCGTAGCGATGCAGTTCGGCCAGTCGCGCCGCTTCGTCAATCGGGAGCGGATACGGACGGCGCGCGGGCAGATCGTCGGGCATGGACGGAGGCGGGGCTGGGGAGAGCAAGGGCCAACCGCGCCGTCCGGCGAAGATGGTGCCCAGCCGAATCGACCGCGCCCGGTGAGTGACGCCGCCGCCGTCGCACGAGCCATGAAGCGTCGGCGTCAGCAACAGAAACCGCCGATCCCCAACCGCACCCAAAGGCGCGTGGAGATCGGCGGTCTCGGCCGACAGTCGAATCAGGCGGCAAGCGCCCGCCCCAGCCGGATCAGCCCTTCGCGGCAGCCTTTGCGGCGGCCTTTGCGGTGCCCTCGCCCGGACGCGGGGTGCGCTTCTCCTTGATGCGGGCTGCCTTGCCGCGCAAGTCACGCAGATAATACAGCTTGGCCCGACGAACCGTCCCTTCGCGAACCCGCTCGATCTTGGCGATGCGCGGCGAGTTCAGCGGGAAGATCCGCTCCACGCCGACGCCGTTGGAGATCTTGCGGACCATAAAGGTCTCGCCGGTGCCGCCGCCCCGGCGACCGATGACGATCCCCTGGAACTGCTGGATCCGCTCTTTGTCGCCTTCGATGACGCGGACGTGGACGTTGATGGTATCGCCCGGATTGAAGTCCGGGAGGTCGTCGCGGCGCTGGGCCTGGGCGACGAGGTCGAGTGCGTTCATGGTGTGCCTTTCGGTTTCAGAGGTCAGCTAAATCGCGTTTCATTCAGTAACTCACGGCCGAGGGTCAATCGGCCAGCAAATCGGGTCGGCGTTGCCGGGTCCGCTCCAAGCTCTGCTCGTCGCGCCAGAGCGCGATCCGCCGGTGGTCGCCGCTGGTCAAGACCGACGGCACCGCCATGTCGCGGAAGACGGCCGGGCGGGTGTAGAGCGGCGAATCCAACCGACCCGCTTGGAACGAGTCCAAGAGCGCCGATTCTTCGTCGCCGAGCACGCCGGGCAACAGCCGGGCGATGGCATCGACCAGCACCAGCGCCGGCAGTTCCCCACCGGAGAGGACGTAATCGCCGACCGAGATTTCTCGGGTGATCAACCGCTCGCGGACCCGCTCGTCGATCCCTTTGTAGTGGCCGCAGAGGACGATCAGGTTGCCTTTGAGCGACAGCCCGTTCGCCATCGATTGGTCGAGCCGCTCACCGTCCGGCGCCGTGAAGATCACCTCGTCGTACGGCCGCTCGGAGAGCAACCGTTCGATCACGGCGAAGATCGGCTCCGGCCGCAGCACCATCCCGGCCCCGCCGCCGAACGGGTAGTCGTCGATCTGCCCGTGGCGGTTGATCGCCTCGTCGCGCAGGTCGTGGACGTACACGTCGAGCAACCCTTTCGTCCGCGCCCGACCGACGATGCTGTGCTCCAACGGTTCGCGCAAGAGCGCCGGAACAGCGCTGACGAGATCGATCCGCATGGCGCTACGCCACGTCATCGTCGAACAGCCCCGGCAGCGGCCGGACGACCACCCGACCGGCAACCGGATCGACCGAGCGAACGATGCTCTCGACGGCCGGGACGAGCACCTCGCCGCGCGATGGCGAGCGGACGACGTACACATCGTTGGCCGGCAACAGCATCACATCCGTCACTTCGCCGAGCAGCGTTCCAGCTTCGTCCTCGACCCGCAACCCGATCAGATCATGGATATAGATCCGGTCGTCTGGCAGCGGCAAGAGGTCGGTGGCCGGGATGAACATCTGCTGCCCGCGCAGCGTCTCGGCCTCGGTCCGCGACCCGATGCCCGCCAGCTTGACGAGCACGCCCGCCGTCGCCACACGGGCCGACTCGATCTGCACCGTCGTCGCTCGCGCCTCGGTCGGTCCGACATAGACCGAGCGCAGCTTGACGAACCGCTCGGGCCGGTCGGTTTCCGGCTGGACGACGAGTTCGCCGCGCAGACCGTGCGCCCGACCGATCCGGCCGACGAGGGCCAGTTCCGGTCGCGTCGCGTCGGTTGAGGGGGCGGCGGACATGGCTTAGTTGTTCGACTTGGGCTTGCGGATCTTCTTCTTCGCGGCCCGAGCTTCGGCACGTGCCGCACGGTCGGCGGCGAACTGCCCCATTCGGGTCTCGACGGCTTCCGCATCGGCGCCGTTCTTCTCCAGATCCATCTGCAAGAAGATCCCTTCGCGCGACAGGATATTGCGGACCGTGTCGGTCGGCTGCGCGCCGACGGACAACCAGTAGCGCACCCGGTCGGCCTTGAGCGTGACGGGAGCGGTCGTGAGCACCGGGTTGTAGGTGCCGACGTTCTCGATGAAGCGACCATCACGCGGCGAGCGGCTGTCGGCGGCGACGAGCTGATAGAACGGGCTTTTCTTGCGACCCAACCGGCGGAGTCTGAGCTTGACTGCCAAAGCGTCCTCTCTGAGCTTTGTGGTGAGACCGAGGCTCCTTCGTGGAGCCGTGAGGCCACCGATCTTTTCGGCGACCCCTGTTTGATGACCGTCAGCGCCGAGCGCCCACGTTCCCTGCAAACACTTTTAATTTTCACCTTCTACCGCCATTATAGCGGGAGGTGATGCCTGTCGATCCACGTCCGGCTGGCTTTTCAGCGGCGGAACTTGACCGACAATCCCTTCGGCAAGCCGCGCCCCGACTGCATCATGCGCGACATCTGCTTCATCATCTTCCGCATCTCGAAGAACTGCTTGACCAACTGGTTGACCTGCTGCACGCTCGTCCCGGAACCTTTGGCGATCCGCTTGCGCCGCGAGCCGTTGAGAATCTGCGGGTTGGCCCGCTCGGCTTTGGTCATCGACAGAATGATCGCTTCGACCGACTTGGTCGCGTCGTCGTCGATCTCCGGCTTGCCTTTCATCGCTTGGCTGAGTCCGGGAATCATCCCAGCCAGTTGCGACAGCGAGCCCATCTTCTTGATCTGCTGCAACTGCTCGTAGAAGTCCTGCAGCGTGAAATCATTGTCGATCAGCTTCTTCTGCAGCTTCGCGGCCTGCTTCTCGTCGAACTCGGCGTGGGCGCGCTCGACGAACGAGACAATGTCACCCATCCCGAGAATCCGCTGCGCCATCCGGTCTGGGTAGAACGGATCGAGCGTGTCGAGCTTTTCACCGGCTGAGACGAACTTGATCGGCTTGGCGACGACCGTGCGGATCGAGACGGCCGCGCCGCCGCGCGTGTCGCCGTCGAGCTTGGTCAGCACGACGCCGGAAAAGTCGAGTCGCTCGTTGAACGTTTTGGCGGTGTTGACCGCGTCCTGCCCGGTCATCGAATCGACGACGAACAGAATCTCGTGCGGCTTGACCTGACTCTTGATCGCCTCGACCTCGGCCATCATCGCTTCATCGACGTGCAGCCGACCGGCCGTGTCGAGAATGACGACGTCGCGACCCGTCTGCCGGGCATACGCCGGGGCGGCGGCGGCGATGGCGACCGCGTCGGCGCCAAGCCCGAGCATCGCGCCGGTCAGCACCGGGACGTTGAGTTGCTTGCCGAGCGTCTCCAACTGCTGCACGGCCGCCGGCCGGTACACGTCGCAGGCGACGAGCAGCGGGTTGCGTCCCTTGCGCTTGAAATAGCCGGCCAGCTTGCCGGAAAACGTCGTTTTGCCCGAGCCTTGCAGTCCGGCGATCAGGATGACGGTCGGCCCCGGATTGGCGAGCTTGACCTCGCTGACGTTCTCGCCCATCAAGCGGACGAGTTCGTCATAGACGACCTTCTTCATCAACTGGCCGGGGTTGACGGCGGCGATCACGTCGAGCCCCATCGCCGTCTCGCGCACCCGGTTGGTGAAATCGCGGGCGACGGCGTAGTTCACGTCGGCATCGAGCAACGCGCGACGAATCTCGCGCATCGCTTCCACGACGTTCAGCTCGGTCAACCGGCCCTGGCCGCTGACCGTCTTGATCACCTGATTGAGCTTGTCGCTCAATTCGTCGAACATACCAACCCTTCAAAACCGGTTCAATCGCCCGCCCGACGGCTCGGGCGGATTTTGGGCAAGCCCCAAAGATACGAACCGTTTCGGCCCGATGCAACGCACCGAACACCCGTTGGACAGATGCAAAGCCAGATCGAGGGCTTATGTTGCAGCCGACCGACCCGATCCATCGCTCGATCCGGTTCTACCGCACCACGCCGCTCGCCACCGCCGTCATGCCCGAGCGCGGACCGACGAGAAACCGGTACGCGCCCCGGCCGTGGGTGAACGAGAGCGGGACGCGGACGCTGCCGTCGGGTTGCCGTTCAGCCCGGAGATAGCACGCCCCGACCGAGCGTGTGCCGTTCGGGTTCTCGCAGATCTCCTTACGGTTGGGCAGCTCCAGCACCGCCGCGAGGCTGTCGCCCGGCAGCGCCGATAGCGGCTCGATCTCGACGATCAGCGTCGTCCCGAACGGCACGGTGGCGGGTAGCGGACGGCGCAGCC
>JBBSVG010000114.1:0-7319 GCA_038233775.1 Bacteroidota bacterium
CCCGCCCGCAGCAGCGCGGAACAGCCCGTCTTTGTCGCGCATGGCGCCGGTGAACGCGCCGCGCTTGTAGCCGAACAGCTCGCTCTCGATCAGGTTCTCTGGTAGCGCCGCGCAGTTGATCGGGACGAACCGCTGGCTCGACCGGCGCCCGTTGTAGTGGATCGCACGGGCGATCAGTTCCTTGCCGGTGCCGCTCTCGCCGGTTACGAGCACGGTCGTCTCCATGTCGGCCACCCGGCGGATGACGTCGAACACCCGGCGCATGGCGGCCGACTGGCCGATGATCTGCGCGAAATCGTACTGTCGGTGCAGCTCTTGGCGCAGTGAGGCCAGTTCCTGTTCCATCGCCCGACGTTCGACCAGACGACCGATCTTGTTCAGCACATCGTCCAACTCGACCGGCTTGATCAGATAATCATACGCCCCTTCGCGCAGCGCTTGGATGGCCGTCTCGACCGAGGCGTAGGCCGTCGAGACGATGACCATCAGTTGCGGCCGGATCGCTCGGGCGCGGCGAAGGAACTCCATCCCGTCCATCACCGGCATCTTGATGTCCGTCAGCGCCACGTCGATGTCATGGCTCTCGAGCAGCTCGAGCGCGTGGGCGCCGTGCTCGGCCTCGATGGCTGGGTAGCCGTGCCGGTCGAGCAGGCGACAGAGCGTGCGGCGGATCAGCGGTTCGTCATCGACCACCAGAATCGGGTTGGGCGTCGGCACAGCGGCTCCAGGGGAGAAGAGGGGACTTCAGAAACCAGGCGGGATGGCGAGTTCGATGGCCGTGGCCGTCGGGCCGACGCGGAGGGTGGCGCCCAACTCGGTGAACAGCAGCCGGGCCAGCCACAGGCCGAGACCGGAGCCTCGGGTGCCGACCGTCTGGCTGGCGAAAAACGGATCGGCCACCCGGTTGAACAGATCGTCCGGCAGCGGTCGGCTGCCGCCGAGGATGACCGTCACGCCGCCGTCTGGGCCGGGGCGCGTCGTGAGCGAAAGCGGCGCGTCGTCATCGCCGGAGAGCACTTCGACGCCGTTGATCAGCAGACTCGTGAGCGCGTGCAAGAGCGGCTCGGGTCGCGACTCGACCGGGGCGACCGTCGGATCGGGCTTGAATTGAACCCGCAGCCCGAGCCCGGCGCGCCGAACGGCTTCCTCGACCAACCCGTTCAGTTCGACCGGCTGCGCCGTCATCGGACCGGGCTGGGCGAGATCGGCCAGATGGTGCAGCGTCCGGCCGATCCGGTCGATCTGACCTTTGATCGCCAGCAGATCGTCCACTTGCCGCGCCTCGGGTCGGTCGGCGAGCAGCAGTTGGACGAGGCTTGAGATGCTCGTCAGCGGGTTGCCGACCTCGTGGGCCAGCCCGACGGCCAGCCGAATCACCGTCGGCAGCAGCGCGTTGGCTGGCAGACCGGCGTCGGCGGGTTCGCTCGGCCGCGCCTTGGCTTTGACGGGCGACAGCGCGGCCACTTCTTCTCCGGCGGCGAGGGCGACGACGATCCCGCAGCTCAGATCGGTCGGGTCGATCAGCGCCCACGTCGTCGTCAGCCGCCGCGATGAGGCGCCGCGACCGACGCGGAGCGGGTAGCCCGTGACGCGACCATGGTCGCGAAGCTGACCCATCAGCCAAGCGAAATCGGCCGGTCGGCCATCGGCTTCCGGGGCAAGCGAGACGAAACGGACGAGCGGTTGGCCGAGCGCTTCGCCGTCGGCCAGCCCGAGCAGCGCGGCGGCGGCGCGGTTGACGGCGGTCAGGCGCAACCCGCCGTCAAGCCCGATGAGCGGCGTCGGGGCGGCGCGGAAGAGGGCGTCGGGCGTGGGCGGCATCGCAGCAATCACCACTCGTAATGGCGCATGTCGAGGTCGTCGCGGTGCTGCCGGAGCGAGCGGAGCGCGTCGAGTCCGAGCCGAAGATGCGCCTCGGTGTAGGTCGAGAACACCGAGTTGGCGCTCGACCGCGTCTTGATCCCATCCTTGTTCAGCGGCATATCGCTGACGAGCATCAGCGCGCCGATGGGGATTTTCTTGGCGAAACCCGTCACGAACAGCGTCGCGCATTCCATGTCGATTGCCATCGCCCGTTCTTCAACGAGTCGGTTGCGGAACACCTCGTCGAACTCCCAGAACCGGTAATCGGTCGTGTGGATGACGCCGCTCCGGTAGGCCAGATCGTTGGCGACCAGCGTCTCGGCGCACGCTTTCTGGATGTTGAACGTCGGCAGGGCCGGGACGCGCTCGGGCATGTAATGTCGGCTCGATCCCTCGTCGCGGATCGCGGCCATCGGCAGGACGAAATCGCCGACCTTCAACTTGCGCGACAGGCCGCCGCAGAGGCCGAGCATCAGCACGGCGCGGGGGCGACGGAACGAGAGCAGATCCATCGCAAGCGCCGCCGTCGGTGAGCCGATCTTGTAGTCGAGGATCGTGATGTCGGCGTTCGGGGCGTTGATCAGCGTGAAACCCGAGCCGCGCCGCGCTTCCGTTTCGCCCGGCGGGAAGTGCGACGGGAACCGCTCTATATAATATTGAAAATTCGTCAGCAGCACATAATCGCGGATCTGGCCGACTGGGCAACCGGTGTAGCGCTCGAGCATATCGACGCCGATGGCCTGCCGCGTGATGGCGCTTGCGCCCGACGGCGGCACCGAAGAGCGCACGCCGTCCGGTTCGGGCAGAATGCCGGGCGCCGGGTCGGCGTCGGACAGCGGTGAGCGGTCGGGCTGGATCAGATCGTCGGTGGTGTCGGACATCGGTTCAGGTCGGGGAAAAGGGCTGTCGGTGCCGGTCGGGGAGACGGGCGGCACTCTCGCACGCTTGCGAGACGAGACTAAGTTAACCAACGGTCAGGCGATGTCGGCCGTTCACGACTGCGAGAAGCGACAAAATCGCCCGGCGTCGGGTCGTCAGTCAAGCGCCCGCAGCAGACGGAATGCGGCAGGGAAGCGGTTCCATGCAACACGCGCTCGCCCATTCGGTTAACGGTGTTCACCTCTCAGGCTGGATCGCACCTCGGACGGCTTGACATGGCTCGGCGCGTGGTGTATGTTTGGGGGTGAATGACTGGTCATTCATCTATTTTCACCCCGGTTCGAGAACTGATCTGTCCCTGTCCAAGCTGAGAGGCGTCTGCATGGAAGCACCCCGCACGTTGCTCGATCTGTGGCTCGAAGGGCTGCGCGAGCGACCGAATTCGCGCCTGATGAACGTCTCGACGGGCGACGGGTCGTGGCGACCGATCTCCAGCGCCGAGGCGGAAACGCGGATTCGCCGGATCGCGCTCGGGCTGTACGCGCTCGGCGTTGAGTCGGGCGACCGGGTCGCACTGCTGAGCGAGAACCGGCCCGACTGGAACTTGGTCGATCTGGCGATCCTCTCGCTCGGCGCGGCGACGGTCCCGATCTACACGACGCAGCAGACCGAGCAGATCGGCCACATTCTCGACCAGAGCGGGGCCAAAGTTCTGTTCGTCAGCACCGCCGCCCACGGCGAGCGGATCGCTCCGGCGCTGACGGTCGCGTCGTCGCTGCGGCAGGTCGTGACGTTCGACGGCAAACCGGCCCCTGCGCCGCCAACGGTCGCGGCGATGACGCTGGCCGAACTGGAGGCGCTCGGGGCGGACGCGCCAGCCGAGCGCGAGGCAGCGCTCGACGAGATGCGCCGGGCGATCACACCCGAAACCCTTGCGACGCTGATCTTTACGTCAGGAACGACCGGCGAGCCGAAAGGCGTGATGCTGACCCACGGCAACCTCGTCTCGAACGTGCTTGCTTCCGACGAGGTGCTGCGGCTGTCGCCCGAGCGCGACGTGATCCTGTCGTTCTTGCCGCTCTCGCACATCTTGGAGCGGATGGGCCTCTATATGCACCTCTGGCGCGGGCTGCCGATCTACTACGTCAGCTCCATCGACGAGGTCGCCGCCGCGCTGAAATCGGTCCGGCCAACCGTCATGACCGTCGTACCGCGACTGATGGAGAAGATGTATCAAAAAATCGTCGCCACCGGGATGGGGATGCCGCAGCCCAAGCGTGGCATCTTCCGCTGGAGCCTGCGGCAAGCGAAAAAGCACCGGGTCGGTCGGCCGGACGCGCCGCTGGACCGAATCAAGCTCGCTTTGGCCGACAAACTGGTGCTCTCCAAGTGGCGCGACGTGTTCGGCGGACGGATTCGGGCCATCGTCTCGGGCGGCGCGGCGTTTCCGGAAGCGCTCTGTCACGTCTATGACGCGGCCGGGATCACGGTCATTCAGGGCTACGGGCTGACCGAGACGAGCCCCGTCATCACGGTCAACCGGCCCGAAACGAACCGGGCTGGTTCGGTCGGCAAGCCGCTCTCGGGCAACACGATCCAGATCGCCGCCGACGGCGAGGTGCTCGCTCGCGGACCCAACGTGATGACGGGGTATTACAAAAATCCGACGGCGACGGCCGAGGTGCTCGACGCGGACGGCTGGTTCCATACGGGCGACATCGGCGAGATCGACGCGGACGGCTTTCTGTTCATCACCGACCGAAAGAAAGAGTTATTAAAAACCTCGGGCGGAAAGTACGTCGCGCCGCAGCCCATCGAGAGCAAGCTGAAGGCGAGCCGGTTCGTCGAACAGGTCGTCGTGATCGGCGACGGGCGGCGGTTCCCGTCGGCTTTGATCGTCCCGAACTTCGCCGCGCTGGCCGCGCATCGGGCCGAGCACAAGCTGCCGGAGGTGACCGACCGCGCCGCGTTGATCGCGTTGCCGGAGGTGACAGCGCTGTTTCAGACCGAGATCGACGAGGTCAACGCGCACCTGTCGCACCCGGAGCAGATCAAGAAGTTCGCCTTGCTCGACCGCGAACTGACCGTCGAACAGGGCGAGATGACGCCGACGTTGAAGGTCCGCCGCAAGATCATTCTGGACCATTTTTCCGGCTTGATCGGCCGACTCTACGCCAGCGCCGAGGCCGATGCCGTCCTCAACGCCTGACCCCGGCGTCACCAGCGCCCCGTTTGGTTCGCTGCCCGACGGGGCAACGGTCGAGCGCTTCACGCTGACCAACGCGACCGGCGCGACGGCGCAGGTCATGACGTACGGCGCGGCGCTGACGAGCCTGCGCGTCCCCGACCGCGACGGGCGGCTGGGCGAAGTCGTGCTCGGCTTCGACGCGCTCGCGCCGTATCTGGCCCACGATGCGTACTTCGGCGCAACGGTCGGCCGGGTCGCCAACCGGATCGCCCACGGCCGCTTCACCCTCGACGGCGACCCGCACGCGCTGGCGACGAACGACGGGCCGCACCACCTGCACGGCGGTCAGCGTGGGTTCGATAAGCGGTTGTGGCAAGCGGAAATCGTCTCGCAGCGTCCGGCCGCCGTGCGGTTCAGCCGTGTCAGCGCCGACGGCGAGGAGGGTTATCCGGGCGCGCTGACGGTGTCGGTTGTGTTCACTTGGACCGACCGCAACGAGTTGCTGCTTGATTACGAAGCCCGCCCCGACCGACCGACGCCGGTCAACCTGACCAATCATTCCTACTTCAACTTACGCGGCTTGGGCGATATTTTGGATCATCGGCTGCTGCTCGACGCCGATTTCTACACGCCGGTCGATGCGACGCTGATTCCGACCGGCGAGATTGCCCCGGTCGCCCATACGCCGTTCGATTTTACCCAAGCAACCGAACTCGGCCCGCGAATCCGGCAAACGGGCGGGTTTGACCACAATTTTGTCAAGCGCGACCCCGACTTCGCCCGTGTGGCGCGGCTGGTCGATCCCGACAGTGGTCGCGTGCTCGAGTTGTTCACCACCGAACCGGGCGTGCAGTTTTACTCCGGCAATTTCTTGGACGGCTCGCTCGTCGGCCACTCGGGGCGGGTGTATGCACAATACGCCGGACTCTGTCTGGAGGCGCAGCACTTTCCGAACGCGCCGAATCAGCCCGCGTTTCCGTCGATTGTGCTGCGGCCGGGCGAAACGTACCGGCAGCACACGCGCTACGCTTTTTCGGTGGACCCATGACCGATCTGCTGCTGGTCGTGAGCCTGTGGATTCGGCCGGGACAGGCCGATGCGTTCGCCGCGTATGAACGGCGGATCGTCCCGATTCTGTCGCGTCACGGCGGCCAAATCGAGCGGACGATTCGAGTTGTGCTGACCGACGCCGATGGACCGTTCGAGGTCCATCTGGTCCGCTTCCCGTCGCCCGACGCCTTCGACCGCTACCGCGCCGATCCCGACACACTAACCCTCGCCGCCGAGCGCGCCCGGATCATCGCCCGCACCGATCTCGTGCGCGGCAGCGACGGCCCGAGCTACGGCTGAGCATCGGGCGCGAAACGTGCGCGGTAGGCAATTTCACCGATGAATCGCAACGCAGCCGCTCGTCCTGAGCGTGTCGAAAGACGGCTGCGGTGGCTCCGTTCATGGATTCGACAGGCTCACCACGAACGGAGAACGGGTTCACCTGAATATGAAAATCGTCCGGTTGGTCCTTGTTTTCGCCCTGATTGGCGTCGCCCGGCTCGGGTACGGGCAGCCGCGACCGGTCGTGATGGCGCATTATCTCCCGTGGTTCGAGGCGAAACCGTACAGTTCCGCTTGGGGCTGGCATTGGACGATGGCGCACTTCAACCCCGACCTCGTCATCGACGGTCGGCGGCAGATTGCGTCGCATTTGTACCCCGCCATCGGGCCGTATGACTCGCGCGACCCCGACGTGATCGAGTACCACGGGCTGCTGATGAAGCTCAGCGGGATCGACGGCGTGATCCTCGACTGGTACGGCGCGTCGTCGCTCTACGATTATCCGCTCATCGACCAAGCGACCGACCGCGTGGTGGCCGAAGCCCGGCGACTCGGGCTCAAAGTCGCGATCTGTTACGAGGACGGCTCAGTTCAGGCGCAGATCGACGCCGGGACGCTCGCGGCCAACGACGCCATCGCTCGCGGTCAGGCCGATCTGCAATCCGTCCGCAGCCGCTGGATGGCGGATTCGACGTACCTGACGCTGAATGGCCGACCGGTCGTGCTGAACTTCGGCGCCGTCCGGTTCAAAACCTCGGGCGCTTGGGCGCTGGTGTTCAGCGGATTCGACCCGCAACCGGCGTTCTTCAGCGAGGATGTGCGGCTCGCTCCGACCGCGCTCGGCGCCTACCCGTGGCCGCCGATGTGGGCCTCCGTGGGCGGCGTGCTGACGACTGAGCGGATGAACGCATATCTCGCGGAGTTCGAGTCGCGCTCGGCCCCGTGGCCGGCCCGAATCACCGGCGCGTGGCCCGGTTTCCACGACATCTACGCGGAGGCGGGCGTCCATCCGTCCTACGGATTTCTCAACGACCGCGATGGCGCGACGTTCCGCGAG
>JBBSVG010000115.1:0-7272 GCA_038233775.1 Bacteroidota bacterium
CGAGCTTGTGCGAGATGTAGATGATCGTCACGCCGCGCGCCTTCAGTGCCTCGATCAACTTGATGAGCACTTCGATCTCGTCGTTGCTCAGCGCAGCCGTCGGTTCGTCGAGAATCAGCAACTCGGCCTTTTTGCCCAGAGCGCGGGCGATCTCGACCAACTGTTGCTGCCCGATCCCGAGTTGGTTGATCGGCGTGCGCGGGTCGAGCACCAGCCCGAGTTGGGCCAGCAGTCGGCGCGACTCGGCGTAGAGCGTCGGCCAATCGACCCGACCGCCCGGTTTGGTCGGCGGACGGCCGAGGAACATGTTCTCGCCGACGCTCAACTCCGGCACCAGCGCCAGTTCTTGGGTGATGACCTAGAGGCCGGCCCGCTCGGCGTCGCGAATCCCGGCGAAGCGGACCGGCTTGCCGTCGAGCCGGATCTCGCCTTCGTACGCGGTGTGGATGCCGCTCAAAATCTTGATCAGCGTGCTCTTGCCTGCGCCGTTCTCGCCGCAGAGCGCGTGGAGTTCGCCGCGCCGGACGGTGAACGAGACGCCGTCAAGCGCCCGGACGCCGGGAAAGGACTTGCCGACCTCGACGAGTTCCAGATGCGGTGCAGTCGCGGTCATCGGCTCTGCGGCATCGTCGGCCGCTGGGCGACCGGCACGTCCTTGTAGATGTCGTCAGCCTTCAAATAGCCCTCGGCGACGACCGTCTGCATGATGTTCGTCGAATCGACCGGCGTCGGCGGAATCAGCACGGCCGGGACGTCAATCTTGCCGTTGTTGACCCGGCCGGTCGCGTCGGGAATCGCCTTGCCGTGGGCCAGATCGATGGCAAGCTGCACGGCCCGCTCGGCCAGCGTCTTGACCGGCTTGTAGATCGTCATGCTCTGCGTCCCGGCGACGATCCGCTGCATCGCGGCCAGTTCGGCGTCCTGCCCGGTCACGAGCACCTTGCCAGCCAACCCCTGCTGGGCGAGCGCTTGAATCGCGCCCGAGGCGGTCCCGTCGTTGCTGGCGAGGATGGCGGTGATCTGGTTGTTTGACCGGGTCAGCGCGTTCTCCGTAATGTTCAGCGCCTTGATCGGCTGCCAGCCTTCGGCGTTCTGTTGGGTGACAATCTTGATGTCGCCCCGGTCGATGTACGGCTTCAGGACGTGCTGCTGACCTTGCTGCAAGAGCGCGGCGTTGTTGTCGGTCGCGTCGCCGAGGATGATGATGTAGTTGCCCTTGGGCGCGCGGTCCACGAGATACTGCGCCTGCTGCTCGCCGACTTTGACCGGATCGACCGACAGGTACAGATCGACGTCGGAGTCGAGAATCAGCCGATCATAGGAAATAACTTTGACGCCCGACTGGTGGGCGCTCTCGACGATGGAGGCGGCGACCTTGCCGTTGTTCGGGACGACGACGAGCACATCGACGCCCTGCGTCAGCATGTTCTCGCACTGCGCCGTTTGGGTCTTGTCGTCGGTGTTGGCCGACTGGACGATCAGCTTCGCGCCCAAGCGGGCGGCTTCTGCCTCGAAAAAGGCCCGGTCGCGCTGCCAGCGTTCCTCTTTCAAGGTCGCCAGCGACAGGCCGATGGTGACCTGCTTGCCGCCATCGGTGGTCATCGTGGCGGTGGAATCGGCTGCCGAACCGCCGGTTTTGGTGCCGCAACCGGACAATGCGAACAGCAGGGCGGCCGCAGCCGGGACGAGGGCGGGCAGCAGTCGGGGCAAGAGAGCGCGCATGGAATCAGAGCACGTGTGGGATGGAACGGGGCGTCAAGCGAGGCGGGCGACCGGCCGGGAGCCGGGTCAAGATCGAAGCGCCCGGCAGCAAGCGCCCCGGTTCTCACCAACAGAACCGGGGCGCCGTGCAGGCGCGGGGCGTTACTTGGCGAGCAAGATCCGCTGCGAGAGCGTCTGGGTCGCGCCGCCGGTCTGACCGGTCAGCGACACCCGAACGAAGTACGTTCCGCTGGCGAGGCCCGACCCATCGACCGTGATCGGCTGCGACCCGGCTGCGAGCGGCTGCCCGTCGATCAGCGTCCGCACCTGCCGACCGAGCACGTCGTACAGCGTTGCCGTTGCGTTGGCGGCGACCGGCAGGCTCAGCGTCAGGGTCGTGGACGGGTTGAACGGGTTCGGCGCAGCCGAGCTGAGCGCGAACGTCGTCGGCGTGCCGACCGTGACGGCGATCTCGGGGCTGGTGCTGGTGGTCCCGTCGAGATCCTGCTGCACCAAGCGGAAGGTGTAGCGGCCCGGCGCCAGACCGGCGGCGCGGTAGCCGTAGCGCTGCGCCTCGACCGTCGTCCCGTGGCCCTTGACGAAGCCGAGCGTGGCGAAGGTGCCCGACTCGGTCCGCTGCTGCACCGAGAAGCCAGCGTTGTTCTTCTCGGAAGCCGTCGTCCAGTTCAGCTCAACCGCGTTGGCCGAGGCGCGACCGGTGAAGCCGGCCAGCTCGACCGGCACGACGACCGGCGTCGGGGTGAAGGTGAAGTCGTCAAACACGAGCGTGCTGGTGGTGCCGACCGGCTGATCCTCGTACACGATAGCCAGTTGCAGCAGCCCGCCGTTGCCGCCGCCAGCGGCCGTGCGTGGGTCGAGCACGCCGTTGCCCTGCGTTGCGCCGGTGTTGGCGTCGGTGAACTGCGAGAACGGAACAGAGACGGTGATAAACTGCCCATTAGCGTTCGGCGCGATATCGACAAACGCGAGGAACACGTCGTCGTTGTCGAACACGAACGTCCCGCTGTTGTCGTCGTCGTCCTGCAACTCGAGCTTCAACCGAACCGTCGTCGCGGCGTCCGGAATGATGTTGAAGTTGAACGAGGTGTAGGCGACCGGGACGTTGGCGATGAAGCCGTTGAAGCCCAGCCCACCGGCGAACCCGCCCGGCGCGTTGGAAACCCGGATCTGCCGCGCCCGCGTCCCACCCGAAAGCGGCGAGTTGGTCGTCACGGTTGCGGTGTCCACCACCGAGCCGCCGGCGTTGAAGGCGAACGCCTCTTTCAGCACGTTCGGCTCGAAGTCGGCGATGGAGACATAGCGGCCGTTGGTGCCAGAGAAGCCGAAATCGTCGAAGATCACCGTCGTCGTCGTGTTGGCCGCTTGGCTCTCATAGACGATGACGACGTTGATCAGTCCAGCGCTGCCGCCGGTCTTGACCGGATCGAAAATATCGTTGCCGCCGGAGGTCTGCGAGTTGTCGGCCGTAAAGGTCGAGAGCGGAATCGAGTACGGGATGAACGCAGTCCCGGCCGGCACGTCGATGTAGGTGATGAACTCGTCATCGCCAACCTCGTAGGAGCCGTTGCCGTTGTCGTCCTCTTGCAGCGCGATCTTGTAGCGGATCGGCGTGGTCGGGTCGGGCTTCAGCTGAAAGTTGAACATCGTCAGGTCGGACGTAATGTTCGTCGAGCCGTTGTAGCCGAAGCCGCCGGAGTAGGACGCGACAGCTTGGTTGTTCTTCACGACGACCTTCTCGGCCGTCGCGCCGCCGCCCAGAGGGGAAACCGTCGCAGTCGGCGTGACGGCGATGGTGCTGTTGCCGCCGTTGGTGAAGGTGAACGACTGAACGGTCGGTCCGTTCTCGAAATCCAGATAGGAGACACCCTGGGCTTGGGCCGATCCTGCCGAGGCGACAGCCAGACACGCGAGTCCGGCGACGGGTAAGAACCTGTTCATGACGGTGCTCCTGCTGATGAAGAGAAGGGGACCAACGGCCGGCAAGGGACCGGTCCGCGAGACGACACCCCACGCGACCGCCGGCGGTCACGGTCACGGCGAGGGGCTACGGTTGCTTCTGATAGAAACGAACATAGTCATATTCTGCCCGAGTTGGTAACGCACTGTTATCAATCGGTCCGGCCCAGCCCACGCTACCGCCCCGAACGGCCCACAGGTTCATCATCGTTTGCTGCGGCAGGAACGGCACAGTCGATGGATTGGGCGCTGAATGGAGCAGTTTGCCGTCAGCGTACCACTTCAGCGTCCCCTGCTCCCACTCGATCATGTACTCGTGAAAATCGGCCGCCGCGTCGAAGCCAAGCGGCAGGACGACCGGCTGCTGGTGGTTCAGGTCGCCGTTGTTGTTGCCCGAGCCGGCTGGCCCCCCGTTGTAGAAGATGTTCAGGTGGATCTCGGTGGTGTTCTTCCCGAGAAACTCAATGTCGATCTCCTGCCACGGGTTGTAGCGGTAGGTGAAGAATGAACTGACCACACCCGAGCCTCGTGCCGCCTTCATCCGAACGACGTAGCGGCCGAAGGTGTAGAACCCCTTGGTGTTGTCCGTCCGCAGCTCGCCGCCGGTGTAGAGGCGTGGGTCGCCCTCGTCGGTGTACTCGCCTTTGAGCGTCAGGGCCATCTTCCCGTCGCCGTAGGTGATGTTCCCCGGTAGGAAGCGGGCCGCGTTGTTGTCGAAGGTGTGGCTGGCCCGGTCCCACAGCACCTCGTCGAAGCTGTCGAACTCATCGGCGAAGACGAGCTTGTAGCCGCTCGGGTCGGGCGTCGCGCTTGGTGTCGGCGTTGGGCTTGTGCCAGGATCGGTGTTGCCGGAGCAACCGGCCAGAAGCGAGCAGGCCAGCGCGGCGCCGAACAGGGATTGGGGAACAGACATGGGAACTCCGGTTTGGATTACTTCGCCGACGATTGCAGGGTGAACATCGCGTTCAGTCCGCCGACCTCGACCTGGAACGCGCCCGGCTCGACCGTCGGCTTGTTGTTCTGTCCGATGAAGGCGAGGTCGTCGCGCTCCAGCGTGAACGTCAGCGTCCGCTTCTCACCCGGTTGCAGCGTCACTTTGGCGAAGCGCTTGACCCGGTGCACCGGCGGCGTGATCGTCGCGAACATGTCGCGCAGATAGACGATGACGGTTTCCTTCCCGGCCCGCGAGCCGGTGTTGGTGACGGTGACCGAGACCGTCTCGCCTTCGCCCGAGTTGATCGTCGGCTTGGCGACGGTCAGGCCGCTGTAAGCGAACGTCGTGTAGCTCAAGCCCGCACCAAAGGGGAACTGCGGGTTGTACCCGGTCGTGCCGAAGGTCGCGTCGGCCGTCTCGGAGAACTTGTAATCGTAGGTCAACAGGTGGTTCGGGTGGCGCGGGTACGAATACGGCAGCTTGCCCGACGGGTTGACGGCGCCGGTCAGAACCTCGGCGATGGCTTGGCCGCCTTCGAGACCCGGATTGTAGGCCAGCACGATGGCATTCATCCGGTCGGCGATCCGGCTGATGATACGCGGCCGCCCTTCGGCCAGCACCAGCACGACCGGCTTGCCGGTGGCGGCCATCGCTTCCGCCAGCCGAAGCTGCGGCTCGGGCAGGGTCAGATCCTCGATGCTACCCGGCGTCTCGCAGTACGCGCCCTCGCCGAGCGCCAGCACGACCACGTCGGCGGCTTGGGCGCCACGCACGGCGGCGGCGATGTCGATCTCCTTCTCCAGCGCCACGCCCGGCGCAAACGTCACGTTCGCTTCGCCGGCGACGGCCCGGATCGCGCCGAGAATCGTCAGTCGGTTGGTCGGATACAACTCCTCGCGGTTGCCCTGCCAGGTGTACGACCAGCCGTTGTTCAGCGAAGTCTGCACGTTGGCCGTCGGACCGGTGACAAAGACCTTTTTGCCAGCCGCCAGTGGCAGCACGTTGTCGTTCTTCAGCAGCGTGATCGCCTCGCGCGCCGCCTGCAAGCTGACCTGACGCGAGGCGACGGACCCCATCTGCGCCATATCGACGAAGTCGGGACCGGGCTTGTCAAACAGCCCGAGGTCGGCCTTCAGCCGGAGAATACGCCGGGTCGCTTCGTCGATCCGCGACATCGGGACCTGCCCTTCCTTGACCAGCGCGAGCAGGTGATCGTAGAACAAGTAATCGAGCGGAACCATGCTCATGTCCACGCCCGCCATGACGGCCATCCGGGTCGCCTCCTTCTCGGTCGCCGCGACGCGGTGGACGGTGACGAGCTTCTTGATGTCCTCCCAATCGCTGACGGCCACGCCGTCGAAGTGCAACTCGTCGCGCAGCACCTCGGTCAAGAGAAAGTGGCTGGCGTGGGCCGGGACGCCGTTGACCTCGGCCGAGTTGATCATCACCGACCGGGCGCCGGCCTCGATGGCGGCTTCGAACGACGGCAGAAACAGCTCGCGGAGCGTGTTTTCCGGGATCAGCGCCGGGGTCCGGTCGCGACCGCTGGTCGGGAGCGAGTAGCCGACGTAGTGCTTCAGGCAGGCGGCGACCTTGTCCGGGCGGCTGACATCATCGCCCTGATAGCCGCGAATCACGGCGGCGCCCATCGTCCGGGCGACGGTCACGTCCTCGCCGTAGGTTTCCCAGAAGCGCGACCAGAGCGGCTGGCGACCGAGATCGAGCACCGGCGAGAAGTTCCACGGGATGCCAGTCGCCCGAATCTCGTAGGCGGTGATCGCCGCCGCCCGCTCGGCCAGCATCGGGTTGAACGTCGCCGCCATCGCCTGCTCCTGCGGAAACAGCGTCGTCCCGAACGAGTAGTTGTGCCCGTGGATGCCGTCGATGCCGTAGAGAATCGGGATCTTCAACCGCGTCTTGGCGGCGGCCGACTGAATCTGACCGATCAGCCGGTGCCAGTGCTCGGGCTGCAACGCGCCATCGACGACGTTGAGCAGCGAGCCGACGTGGTGATCGCGCAGCGCAATCGCCAGCTTGGCCGTGTCGATGGCGGTCGTCGCGGCCTTGCCCGTCACGACGACGTCAATCGTCACCTGCGTCATCTGGCCGACTTTTTCCTCGGTCGTCATCCGCTTCAGCAGCGCCTCGACCATCTGCTCTCGGGCCGGGTTCGGCGCGCCGCGACCGCCGTTGGCGACCCGTGTGCTGGCGATGAACTTCTGGTTGTCCAGAAAATCACCGGCCACCAGATCGCTCGCCGGGGCGGCCAAGAGCGTCCCGGTCGTTCGGCCATCGGCGCCGGGCGACTCGGAAGCGGTCGTCACGCCGCCGGTCGGGGTGAACACCGACGGCGCGGCCGGCATCGCAGCCGGGGCGGTCGTTGCTGCCGGTCGGCTGGTGTCGGTGGTGCCGCAGGCGGCGAGGAGCAGCGTGCTCAGGGTCAGGGCGCTGGCGGGTCGGATCATCGGCGGTAGGATTGGGGTCGAGAGGGCCTACTTGAGCAGCGTCAGGGCGCGGGTCCGGGCGACCCGGCCGCCGTCGAGCGAGAGTCTGGCGAGGTACAATCCGGCGGGCAGATCGGCCGCATCGAACACAACCGAGTGCGCACCGGCCGCTTCGGTCTGATCGACGAGCGTCCGCACCCGGCGACCGAGCGCGTC
>JBBSVG010000116.1:0-7231 GCA_038233775.1 Bacteroidota bacterium
ACTTATCCAATCCTCGTTTTCAGGCTGAAAACGCCTGTTCCGGGTTGAACTGCGTAACTCCTATCTGTGTGCGGTACGACCGTGGACCTCGGAGGAGCTGGCTGACCTGATGAATCGCAGCCGAGACCACCTCGTTCGGGAGCATCTTGGGCAAATGGTTAAGCAAGGTCTGCTCGTGCGGGAGCGGGTTCCGCCGCACCGGATCGTCTATTTTGCGCCGCCGGAACGCCCAACCATCGAAGGCTGAGTTTATAAAAAGGAGAATCGCGAGATGCCGACTGCAAGTGGCCGTTTTGAAGTCAAGCTCGATTTGCTGCCGATGGACGACGCACCCGGTTTGGGTCGGCGGAGCATCAACAAACAGTTCTCGGGCGAGCTGGAGGCCGTCAGCGTCGGGCAGATGCTCTCGGCGGGCGGGAGCGTGAAAGGCTCGGCGGGCTACGTCGCGCTGGAGATCGTGCGCGGGCGACTGGGCGGTCGGGAGGGCAGCTTCGCCTTGCAGCATTTCGGGCTGATGGATCGCGGCACGCCGAGCCTGACGGTGGTCGTCGTGCCCGACTCCGGCACCGATGCGTTGACCGGTTTGAGCGGCCGAATGTCCATCGACATCGCCGGCGGCGAGCACCGCTACACGTTCGAGTACGACCTGCCCGAGTCGGCCTGACCCAACTGAGAGCCCAATGGACGAACCGACAACACCGGCCAAACATCAGATCGACAGCGAGCGGCTGGAGCTGCTCGAGCGGGTGCAAGCTTGGCTCGAGCTGCCGATGCTGCTGCTGGCCTTTGTCTGGCTGGCGTTGTTCGTCGTCGAGATCATCTGGGGACTCAGCCCGCTGCTCGAGGCCATCGGGACGGTCATCTGGGTGGCGTTCATCCTCGATTTCGCCCTCGGCTTCACGCTCGCGCCACAGAAGCTCAAATACCTCGAACGCAACTGGCTGAAGGCGATCTCGCTGGCGGCCCCGGCGTTGCGGGTGTTTCGGATCGTCACCCTGCTGCGGCTGGCCCGGCTGTCGCGCTTGTCGCGGCTGGCCGGGATGACACGCGGGCTGCGGCTTTTGCGCGTGCTGAGTTCGGTCAATCGCGGGATGAAAGCGCTCGGCGCGAGCATGGGTCGGCGTGGCTTCGGCTACATTCTACTGCTGACGCTGCTCATCACGCTCGTCGGCGCGGCCGGGATGTACGGCTTCGAGCGCGACGTGGCGGGCGGCGCCGGGATCAACAGCTACGGCGAGGCGCTGTGGTGGACGGCGATGATGATGACGACGATGGGCTCGGAATACTGGCCGAAAACGCCGGAAGGCCGCGTGTTGTGCTTTTTTCTGGCGCTCTACTCCTTCGCCGTGTTCGGTTACACGACGGCCACGCTCGCGACGTTCTTCGTCGGCCGCGATGCGGAGGACGAGACGGCCGAGGTCGCCGGGGCGAAGGCCATCGACGCGCTGCGGACCGAGATCGCTGCCCTGCGCGACGAGATCCGCGCCCTGAACATCGGTTCACCGCCGCTCACCTGATAGCAAATCCACGAAATGAGATGGCAAATCATCCGTTCGTCCCGAGCCGGATGACAGAGGTGGCTCCGTTCATGGATTCGACAAGCTCACCACGAACGGAGATCAACCTTGTCTTGCACAACGGTTTTCAAGAATTGATATGAGATCGACCCGATGCGTTTTCCGTTGATCCTTCTCGTCGGTCTGCTCGCCCTGAGCGCGTGTACCAAACCGGCCGACCAACCCGCTGCGGCGCCGGTGGACACGACCGCCGCCGTTTCGAGCAGACCTCTGACGGTCGCCGACGCCGCGACCGCGCCCGAGTTCGAGCCATTCCGGCTGGCGCTGCACCGGGCAGCCGAGGCGCACGATTCCGCCGCCGTCGCCCGAATCGTCGCCGATGGGATTCACTGGTCGTTCGGCGCCGACCCGTCCCGACGAGACGCCGCGTTGAAAGCGTGGCGTTTAGGCGACCCGAAATCGCCGTTCTGGGCGGCGTTTCGCCGGATGCTCGCCGTCGGTCCGGCCGCCTCGAAGCGCGACCGGGAGCTGACGAAACAGCTTGGCGCCGACGACGCGACGATTTTCTGGACGCCGTGGACGCAACTGGCCGAGCCGCCGCCGATGGAACCGCCGGTCGAGGGCAAGCCACCGCGCTGGGGCGAGGCGATGGCGGTGATCGATTCCGCCGCCGCGATTCGGGCCAAACAGGACACGACCTCGCGCGTGCTTGCGCGACCCGATCCGCGTTCGTGGGTTTACACAGCGCTCGGCGGCGGCCGACCGGTCAGCGCGAACAACCGACCGAAATTCATCCGCGTGTTCGTCCCGAACTCGGATCAGACAGGCTACATCGCTGCCTCGTCGGTCTATTCGCAGTACGAGTTGCGCGCCCAGTTCGTCCGCAAATCGGGCCGCTGGACGATGACCGTCTGCATCGCCGGTGATTGAATCTCTGGTTGAGATGCGCGGCGTCTCGCAGCGGTTCGGGGCGGTTCAGGCGCTGGATCGGGTCGATTTTGACCTGCGCCCCGGCGAGATCCACGCGCTGATCGGCGAGAACGGCGCGGGCAAAACGACGCTGATGTCGATTCTCTACGGGCTGCGGCAACCGACGGCCGGGACGATTAGGCTCGACGGCCGCGAGGTCCGCATCGCCTCGCCCGCCCAAGCGCTGGCGCTCGGCGTCGGGATGGTGCATCAGCATTTCAAACTCGTCCCGACGCTTTCTGTCGCCGAAAATGTTGTGCTCGGCGACGGTCGCCGACCGTTCAGCCGTGATCGTCGCGGCGAGAACGAGCGGGTCGCGGCGCTGGCCGAGCGGCACGGGCTACGGCTCGATCCGTCGGCCCAAGTCGGGGCGCTCTCGGTCGGCGGGCAGCAGCGGGTTGAACTGCTGAAACTGCTCCACCGCGACGCCCGCATCCTGCTGCTCGACGAACCGACCGCCGTCCTGACGCCCGCCGAGGCCGACGAGTTAACCGCAACGCTAACTCGGCTCCGCGCCGACGGCTGCTCGGTCGTGCTGATCTCGCACAAGCTGCGCGAGATTCGCCGCGTCGCCGACCGCGTGACCGTGCTTCGTCGCGGCGTGCGGGTTTTCAGCGGACCGATGGCCGACGCAACCGACGACGAACTGGCCCGGCAGATGGTCGGCAGCGACCCGCCGCCACCGGTCCGGCGCGAGCCGACGACACCCGGCGCCGAGGTGTTTGGGTTGACGAACGTCCGGGTCGGCAGCGGCGCCCGGCCGCTTCGCGTCGCTGAACTGACCGTCCGGGAAGGCGAGATCGTCGCCGTCGTCGGCGTTGAGGGGAACGGGCAGGACTCACTCGCGGCGGTCGCGGTCGGACTAACCGATCCGGCTTCTGGCGAGCGGCGCTTGCTCGGAAACCCGCGTCCGACGCTGACGCCCGGCGACGCAACCGCCCTCGGCGTCGCCGTCATCCCCGCCGACCGGCAAGCCGACGGGTTGGTGCTCCAAATGACCGTCGCCGAGAACTTGGCGCTGAAAGCCCCGCCGACCGGCCGCTTCGGCTGGCTGTCGCCGGGCGAGTTGACCCGAACGGCGGAGAAGCTGATCGAGCTGTACGGGATTCGGACCTCGGGGGCGGCGGCACCGGCGGCGAGTTTGTCCGGCGGAAATCAGCAAAAAATCGTCATCGCACGAGAACTCAGCCGGTCGCCCCGTCTGATCGTCGCAGTCAACCCAAGTCGCGGACTCGATTTAGGCGCCACGCACTCCGTCCACGACCGACTGCTCGCCGCCCGCGCAGCCGGGACGGCGGTGCTGCTGATCACGACCGAACTCGACGAAGCGCTGGCCCTCGGCGACCGGTTCGCCGTGCTTTATGACGGCCGACTCAACGCTGCCCCGCCCGGCGCCGACCGCGACACGTTGGGTCGGCTGATGGCTGGCTCGGAGCCGGGATGACGCAGATCCGCTCGCTTGCGTTCGTGTTGGGCGCCTCGCTCGCGGCGCTGGTCGCGGCGGTGCTCATCGCCGGGGCGAACCCGATCACGGCGCTTTCGGCTCTCGTTCGCGGCTCGGTCGGCGACGGTTACGCGCTGGCGACGACGTGGGTCCGGGCGACGCCGCTCGTCGTGACGGGGCTTGCGGTGGTGGTCGCGTTCCGGGTCGGCGTGCTGAACATCGGCGCGGAAGGGCAGTTCTGGATGGGCTCGCTCGGCGCCGCAGCGGTCGGCGTCCATCTGGGCGGCGTTTCGGGCTGGATTGCCGTCCCGCTCTGCCTGTTGACGGGCGCGCTCGCGGGCGGCGGCTGGGGCGGGATCGCCGGGCTGCTGCGGGTCGGGCGCGGCGTGCCGGAGGTGTTGAGCACGATCTTGCTCAACTTCGTCGCGCTCGCGCTGGTCGGCTGGGCGGTCAACGGACCGATGCAGGAAGCGGCGCGGCGCTATCCGCAGAGCGATCCGCTCGCCCTCGCCGCCCGATTGCCGCGACTGCCCGGCACCCAGCTTCATCTCGGAATCCTGCTGGCGCTGCTGCTGGCCGGACTCGTCTGGTTGCTGCTGTTTCGGACCGCGCTCGGACTGCGGCTGCGGGCCGTCGGACTGAATCCAACAGCCGCCAAAAGCGCCGGGGTGCCGGTCGGCCGGTCGCTCGTCGGGACGCTGGTCGCCAGTGGCGCGCTCGCGGGACTGGCCGGGGCGGTCGAGGTGATGGGTCCGCTCGGCCGACTCTACGCCGACGGCTCGACCGGCGTCGGCTACACCGCCATTGCGGTCGCGCTGTTGGCCCGACTCGATCCGCTGGCCGCGATTCCCGCCGCGCTGTTCTTCGGCGGACTCGACGCCGGCGCGGGCGCGATGCAGCGGGAAGCGGGCGTCCCGGCGGTGCTCGTCTCGGTCGTCCAAGCCGTCGTCATCGTCGCCGCGCTCATCGCCGCAAAGAGAAAATCGGACTGACGAACGGGAGCTGTCAGCCATCAGCCATCAGCCGTCAGCTTACGGCGGGAAACGGCAATGGCGAACGGCAAGAGAGTACCGAAGGACGGTGGCGGCTCCGTTGTGGATTCGACAAGCTCACCACGAACGGAGATCGGCGATGAAGTACGGCGATGCCGCTGCGCCGCCTTTCCATCGCTCCTCACTCATCGCTCTCTTCTGGCCGTGTCATCAATCCGCGATCATCAATCCGAAATCGCCGTTTCATCATTCTGCATTTCCCCCGATGACCCAACTCCCGCTGACGCTCTTGCTGCTGGCCGGTTGTGCCGCTGCCCAGCCGACTCATGTGGTGCCGACCGACGGGCGGAAGCCGGTCGAGGTGGTGGTTCGGGTCGATGACGTGTTTATGTACGAATCGCCGCTGAAGCCGGCGTCGATCCTGCCGCTGGCCGATCTGTGCGAGAAGCACGGGGCGAAGCTGACGCTGCTGGTCATCCCGCACCGGTTGCTGCAGTCGGTCAACGCCGACGGGACGATGTCAGCCGAGCTGATCCGGCTTGCCGACCGGGGTCACGAGATCGCGCAGCACGGCTTCGACCACCGCGACGCCCGCGACGGCTCGACGGGTCGGGAGTACGACAGCCCGACGTTCGGCATCGCGAGCTACGCGGTCCAGTCGGCCGAGATCCCGCTGGGCAAGAAGCTGCTCGAGGCGGTCGTCGGGCGGCCGGTGCTGCTCTATTCGGGCGCTGGGACCGATTACCACGACTCGGTCACGGTCCGCGTCCTGCGCGAAGCCGGGTTCCGCTACATCGGCCACTCGGACCTGCCGATGCCGTACCGCGACAAAGGCTTCATCAACGTCCCCATCGCCGACGATTACACCTGGGCGCTGACCGACAGCCTCTACGCGCCGATGCTCGATTCGGCCAAAGCTCGGTTCCGCCAAGACGCCGACCGCTACGGCTACGCCTCGATCTTCGCCCACGACCACTTCACCCGCACCGCCTACCGCGACGGGATCACGCTCCGCTTCATCGACGAGTTGCTGACGTGGATCGACCGGCAGCCGGGCTACCGCGTAACGTACGTGACCCAGTCCGAGGCCGGGCGCCGGGCCGAAACCGATCCGGCGACGCCGACGCTGCGACCGCCCTATCTCTACCCGCGCTGATGGACACGCTTGTGCTCACGGCCTGGCTGGCGGCGTCGGTGCGGCTGTCGGTCCCGATCCTGCTGGCCGCGCTCGGCGAGACGATCAGCGAGACGGCTGGGGTGATCAACCTCGGGCTGGAAGGCATCCTGCTCGTCGGCGCCTTCTTCGCCGCGTGGGCCGCGTTGGTGACGGGCAGCGCGACGGTCGGGCTGGCGGCCGGGATGCTGGCCGGCGGGGCGCTGGCCGCCTTGTTCGCGGCGCTCGTGCTGCGCGGACAACTCGATCAAGTGGTGGTCGGCACGGCCGTCGTCGGGCTGGCGCTCGGGCTGACGGGGCTGCTGTTCCGCTCGTGGATGGGCGGCCAAGCGGTCCGCGTCCCGACGCTCGCGCCGTGGCCGGTGCCGGGGTTGGCCGATCTGCCGGTCATCGGACCGGTGCTGTTCGGGCAGAACGGGATGGTCTATCTGGCGTTCGCGCTCGTCCCGGCGGTGTCGTGGTGGCTGGGGCGGAGTCGGCCGGGACTGGAGTTGCGCGCTGTCGGCGAGGCCCCGGCGGCGGCCGACGCGGCCGGAATCCCGGTCAACCGGCGCCGGTTCGCGGCCGTGCTGGTCGGCGGACTGTTGGGCGGACTGGCCGGAGCGTATTTGTCGCTCGGCCAAGCGAACACCTTCGTCGAGGGGATGAGCGCTGGGCGCGGCTTCGTCGCCATCGCGCTGGTCGTGTTTGGCCGCTGGCGACCGGGCGGCGTGCTGTTGGCGGCGCTGTTCTTCGGCGCGACCGACGCCTTGCAGTTCAACCTGCAAGCGCTCGGGCTCGATCTGCCGTATCAACTCGTCCTCGCCCTGCCGTATGTGCTGACGCTGGTCGTGCTTGCGCTGGCGCCCCGGTCGCGGAGCGGCGGCGGTCCCGCAGCCCTCGGCCAGCCATACCGCCGCTCGTGAACCCCGCCCCGTGCGCGGCTGTTGAGTCGCCATGACGCAACCCCTCGATCCGATTTCCCCGCCCGCGCCGACGGTCGCGCCGCTGACCGCGTCGGTGCTGCTCGTCCGCATCGGCTCGCGGCGGCTGGCGCTGCCGCTGGGCCGCGTGGCCGAGATCGTTCGCCGCGTGGCGCTGAGTCCGCTGCCAGAAGCCGACCCGAGCCTTGTCGGCGTGCTCAACCTGCGCGGCT
>JBBSVG010000117.1:0-7223 GCA_038233775.1 Bacteroidota bacterium
GCAACCTCGCGCTCGGCGTCTCGAAGTTCGATCTGGAGACGTTCGACGATGCCCGATTTGAGCAATTCTTCCATAGCAGCGATCAGCCGTGGCGGGTCGGGCTCGGCGGGATCGGGTCAGCGGCGATGGTCTATTCGCTGACGAACCGACTCGGCCTTCGCGTCGGGGCTGAGTACCGGCTGTTCACCGTCCGGCGCCCAGCGCGCTACGTTCGGTTGGACCAGGCCTCCACTTGGAACGGGCCTGCGCGCTACGAACTCAACCTCGACCCGAGCGGCGCGGCGCTGACGGCCGGGCTGGCGCTCCGCTTCTGAGCCGAGTCCGGCTGGCGTCGTACCTTTGGCGGGTCGGGGCGACGGCGTCCCGATCCGCTTTCCCATTCAACCGCCGAGGAAACCCGATGCCGCCCGCTCTGCCGCCGACCGAGTTGCCCAACCCGAACACCGACGGCCTCGACCGGCTGCCAACCATCGAGATGCTCCGCCGGATGAACGACGAGGACGCGCTGATCGCCGCCGCCGTTCGGACCCAACTCGGCGCCATCGCCGACGCGGTGGACGCGATTGCGTCGGCGTTTCGCTCCGGTGGGCGCTTGATCTACGTCGGCGCGGGCACGTCGGGGCGGTTGGGCGTGCTCGACGCGGCCGAGTGTCTGCCGACGTTCGGCGTCGGCGCGGACCGCGTGTTCGGGCTGATCGCGGGCGGTGAGCGGGCGATGACCAAACCGGTCGAGGGCGCCGAGGACGACCGCGAAGCCGGCGAGCGGGCGATGGACGAGGCCGCCGTCGGGCTGACCGATGTGGTCGTCGGCATCTCGGCCTCGGGCGGGGCGCCGTATGTGCGCGGCGCGGTTGCGCGGGCGAAAGCACTCGGCGCGACGACCGTCGGCCTCGCCACCGCCGCCAACGCGCTGCTCGCCGACGAGGTCGATATCGCGATTCTGCCGGTCACCGGACCCGAAGTGATCCAGGGTTCGACCCGGATGAAAAGCGGGACCGCCCAAAAACTCGTGCTGAACATGCTGACGACCGGCGCGATGGTCCGCATCGGCAAAACCTACGGCAACCGGATGGTCGATGTCCAAGCGACGAACGCCAAACTGGTCGCTCGCTCGCGCCGACTGGTCCGCGAGATCGGCAAGGTCGAGTCGGACGAGCAAGCCGACGCGCTGATCCGCGACGCGGGCGGATCGGTCAAACTCGCCGTCGTCATGGCCCGTCGCGGCGTCTCGGCCGACGAGGCGCGGGCGCTGCTCGCCGACGCAAACGACCTGCTCACGCCCGTCATCGACGGCGGCGCCCAACCATGATCTCGGCCGCCGACGCGCTTCGGCTGGTGCTCGAATCGGCCCCGGCGCCGATGCCCGCCGAGCCGGTCGGGTTGCTCGACGCGGTCGGCCGGACGCTCGCCGTGGGTCTTGTCGCGACCGCCAACGTCCCGCCCGCCGACAACAGCGCCCTCGACGGGTTCGCCGTTCGCGCCGCCGATCTGACGGCCCCACTGACGATCTCCGGCACCGTTCGGGCTGGCGACGAACCCGGTCGCCTGACCGTCGCGCCCGGCGCCGCCGTCCGCATCTCGACCGGCGCCCCGTTGCCCGACGGCGCCGACGCGGTCGTTCCGGTCGAACAAACCCAGACGAACGGCCTTTTTTTAACGATCTTAAAGCCCTTCGCCGCCGGTCACGGGGTTCGCCGCTGCGGAACCGACCTCGCCATCGGCCAATCCGCCCTCGCCGCCGGCACCGTGCTGACGCCGTGGACCGTCGCGACCGCCGCCGCACTCGGCCGGATGATCGTCGCCGTCCACCGCCGCCCGGTCGTTGCGGTCGTCACGTCGGGCGATGAACTCGTGCCCGCCGACACGCCCGATCCGCTTCCACCCGGCAAGATCCGCGACGCCAACGGTCCGATGCTCGCCGCGCTGATCTGGGCCTCGGGCGGCGAACCGCGCCTCATCCCGACCGCGCCCGACCGCGAGTTGCCGCTTGCCCAAGCGCTGATCTCGGCCCGAGAAACGGCCGACCTGATCGTGACCGTCGGCGGCGTCTCGATGGGCGAGCACGACCTGACGCGGCGCGTGCTGACCGGGTTGGGCTACAACGAACAGTTCTGGCAGGTGGCGCAGCGGCCGGGCAAGCCGCTGGCGTTCGGGACGTGGGACGCCGTGCCGGTGGTCGGCCTGCCGGGCAACCCGGCCTCGGCCGCCGTCTGCTTCGACCGCTATGTGCGGCCGCTGCTGTGGGCGATGACCGGCCGCGAGCCGCACCGCCCAGCGTTTCATGCGACGCTGACGGCGCCGCTCGCCCATCTGCCCGGCCTGACGCACTTCGTTCGGGTCCACCTCACCACCGACGAACAGGGCCGCTGGCTCGCCCACCCGACCGGCGACCAGACCTCGCACCGCACCCGGTCGCTCGCCGCCGCCAACGGCCTCCTGATCCTCCCGCCCACCGCCGCCGATCCAACCTCCGGCGCCGCCGTCACCGCCGAACTGCTGAGTTGATCCCCGGACCCGATGCCGATCAAACGCGACAAAGTCGAGACGCTGCACCTGTTCGACCCGAGTCAAACCCGGCTCGGAACAGTGTATCCGCCCGATCCGGAGGCCGATCTTCACCTCCAGTATGACCATTCCAACGGACAACTCTACCGGGGCGACTCGGTTCGTTGGCTGCGGTCGCTGCCGGAGGCATCGGTCGATCTGGTGTTCGCTGATCCACCCTACAACCTGCGGAAAGCCGATTGGGACACGTTCGACAGCCCTGAACAGTACATTGAGTGGTCGCTCGGCTGGATCGAAGTCGCCTCGCGGGTGTTGAAACCGACCGGGTCGTTGTATATCTGCGGCTTCTCCGAAACGCTGGCCGACCTGAAACATCCGGCGTCGCGGTTCTTTCACAGTTGCCGCTGGCTCGTCTGGCACTACCGAAACAAGGCCAACCTCGGCACGGATTGGGGCCGCTCCCACGAGAGCATTCTTCACTTCCGCAAAAGCGACAGGTTCCAACTGAACATCGACGCGGTGCGGATTCCCTACGGCAACCACACGATGAAATATCCCGCTCGCGTCCAGGCGGCGACGAGCCAGTACGGCAGCGGCGAGGGTCGCCAAGCGTGGACACCGCATCCGCTCGGCGCGAAGCCGAAGGACGTGATCGAGATCCCGACCACATGCAACGGGATGGGCGAGAAAACCCCGCACCCGACGCAGAAACCGGAAGAACTGCTCCGTCGGCTGGTGCTGGCCGCCTCGGCGCCGGGTGACACGGTGCTCGACCCGTTCTCCGGTTCCGGTACGACGCTGGTCGTTGCCGAACAACTCGGCCGCCGCTGGCTGGGCTGTGATCTCAGCGCCGAGTACAACGGGTGGGCGATTGAACGGGTCGAACGCGTGCCCCGCCGCCCGGTCGAGTCGTGGCTGGAACTCGACCGAACCACCGCTTCCCGTCGCGAGGGAATTCGATGAGCCTCCAGCAGCTGCGCGATCAGGCGACGAGTCGGGATTCTTTCCGCTCGCTCAGCAACTACATCGACTTCGCCTCCCACTTCCTTGCCTTCGGTGAGACCGGGTTTCAGGCCGACATCGTCTCGCAGAACGAGCAGCAGTATCACTTCTACCAGTTCAAGGCCGACGGCTTCTACCGAATCAGCCGGCCGATCAACACAACCTTGATGGTCGATGCGGATACCCTTCGAGCGGACCTTCTTTCCACATTGCGTCAGGCACGCGACTTGGCCGCCGACGATAACGAGCGCCGATCTCTCCTGCGAAATGGAATCTACACCCTGCAACAGAGCATCGGTGCGGTGCTCGATTCGCTGCCGGAAAATCAATCGAACCGGGCGCGCAAGCTCAATGGCGAGCTGTTCGAGCGGCTGATTCGGCTGACCCTGCATGAACTCGGGGTGGCTTGTACGACCGGCAGCGTGTCGGTGCCGGTCATCGTCGGCGGGGCTGAGCAATTTCGGATGAAGTACCAGCATGACCTCATCATCAAGGCCGGCGACGTGGTCAAAGCCATCGGCAGCGTCAAGACGACGAGCAAGGATCGGATAGGCAAGGTGTTCGTCGATAAGTTCCTCTACACGCGTATGACGGACACCGCGCTGCCACATATCGCCATTTTCCTGCACGATGTTCAGCGATCCGGCTCGATGGCACCGAATCGGCATCGGATCACCTCGACGTTTTTGCCGGGTCATTTCAAAGGCTACACGGTCAAACTCAACCCGCTCGACGGGGTCTATTACTGCGATCTGCGACCGAACATGACGACCGATCCGCTGTTGAGCGCCCACATCAAACCGCTGGATCGGCTTCTCTGCAACGACCTGTGGCATTTTCTCGCCCGCCCCACGCCGCCGATTGTACCAGTGGAAACTGCCCCATAAACCGATGAACCGTGTCGTCGATCCGATGAAATCTGCTTTTCTGTTGCTCGCCGTCGGGCTGATGGCCTCGGGCCACGCGTCGGCGCAGATGCGTCGTGGACCGGCGGTGGACCGGGCCGGCGTATGGCTCAGTCCGTCGTTCGGGATCAATTCCATGGGCGCGTCGGTCGGGCTGGCGGTGCAGGCCGTCTCGCGACACGTCTTGACGACGCTCAGCGTCCAGAGCTTCGCGGGCGTGCAATCGAGGACCGATAAAACGAGCGCTCTGACCGAGTTGGCGCTTCGGGTCGGGCCGATCCTGCACCGGGGCACGCTCTCGGCGGCGGTCTCAACCGGGATTGCCTTCGTCGGCACCCCAAGAAAAAGCAGCCTGTCGGAGCCGTACCTGCCGACGGTGGGTTCGAAGAAGCCGACGGAATCGGCCGGACTGCCAGTTGAGGCGCAGGTGCTGTTGCAGGCGACGCCCTTTATCGGCTTCGGCGCCCGAGCATCCGTCAACTTCAACCGAATCGAGACGTTCGGCGGGATGGCGCTGACGGTTCAAGTTGGCAAACTGTGGTAGGTTTCACCGATTAGACGCCTTTCATGGACCTGAAGATTCGGACGCAGGACGCGTTGGACTACCACGAGGGCGACCGGCCCGGCAAGATCGAGGTCGTCCCGACCAAGCCGTTCATCACGCAGCGCGACCTGTCGCTGGCCTACACGCCCGGCGTGGCCGAGCCGTGTCGCGCCATTCAGGCCGACCCGGACGCCGCGTTCCGCTACACCGCGCGGGGCAACCTCGTCGCTGTCGTCTCCAACGGGACGGCGGTGCTCGGGCTGGGCAACATCGGTCCGCTGGCGAGCAAGCCGGTGATGGAGGGCAAGGGCGTCCTGTTCAAGAAGTTCGCGGACATCGACGTGTTCGACCTCGAGATCGACGCGCCGACCCCGGCCGACGTGATTCGCGTCGTCAAGGCGCTCGAACCGACCTTCGGCGGGATCAACTTAGAGGACATCAAAAGCCCCGACTGCTTCGAGATCGAGGAAACGCTGCGGGAGATCATGGAGATCCCGGTGTTTCACGACGATCAGCACGGAACCGCGATCATCTCGGGCGCGGCGCTGCTGAACGCGGTCGAGCTGGCGGGCAAACGATTGGACGAGATTCGCGTCGTTTTCTCGGGCGCCGGGGCGGCGGCGATGAGCTGCGCGTTGATGTACGTCCTGCTCGGCGTGGACCGGCAAAAGATCACGCTGACCGACGTCAACGGCGTCATCCACTCGGGCCGAACCGACCTAAACCGCTATCAACAGGGGTTCGCCCACGAGACCGAGAACCGGATGCTGGCCGAAGCCGTCGTCGGCGTCGATGTGCTGGTCGGCCTGTCGGTCGGCGGGATCGTCAAGCCGGAAATGGTCGCGTCGATGGCCGAGAATCCGATTGTGTTCGCGCTCGCCAACCCCGACCCGGAGATCAGCTACGAGGTCGCGACGGCGGTGCGGCCCGATCTGATCATGGCGACCGGGCGGAGCGATTACCCGAACCAAGTCAACAATGTGCTCGGGTTTCCGTACATCTTTCGCGGCGCACTCGACGTGCGGGCTCGTCGCGTGACCGAAGGGATGAAGATCGCCGCCGCTCGGGCGCTGGCCGCGTTGGCTCGGGCGGAAGTGCCCGATTCGGTCGTGCGGGCCTACGGCGGCGAGTCGATTGCGTTCGGCCGACTGTATCTGATCCCGAAGCCGTTCGACCCGCGCGTGCTGACCGCCGTCGCCCCGGCCGTCGCGTTGGCGGCCATTGCGGACGGCGTCGCCCGGCAGCCGATCACCGATTGGGAGCGCTACCGGCGGCAACTGGAGGACCGGCTCGGCCTGTCGAAACCGATCATGCGGAACATCGTCCAGAAGGCGCAGGGGCGGCCGCGCCGGATCGTCTTCACCAACGGCGAGCATCCGAAAATCCTCCGCGCCGCGCAGATTTTGCTCGACCAGCGGATCGCTTTTCCGATCCTGCTCGGACCCGAAGCGCAGGTGCGCGGCCACATCGAGGCGCTCGGGCTGGAACTCGCTGGGGCCGAGATCGTCGATCCCGCGACGAGCGAGCGAACGAACCGCTATGTCGAGGAACTCTACCGCGCCCGGCAGCGCAAAGGCATGACGCTCGTCGATGCCAAAGAAGCCGTCCGCTCGCGGCGCTACTTCGGCGCGATGATGGTCAAGCTCGGCCACGCCGACGGGATGGTCGCCGGCCTGACGCAGCATTACCCGCGCGTGCTCGCCCCGGCGCTGCGCGTGCTTGGCTCGCGACCCGACGTGCGCCGGGTCAGCGCGCTGCACATCATCTCGACCAAACGCGGCCCGTTCTTCTTCGCCGACACGTCGGTCAACGTCGATCCGAGCGCCGAGGAACTGGCCGAGATCGCGATTCTGACGGCCGAAACCGTCCGGCGGTTCGATGTCGAGCCGCGCATCGCGATGGTCTCGTTCTCGAACTTCGGCTCGGTCGATTCACCCGAGGTCCGCAAGGTCCGCGAGGCGACGGCGCTCATCTGGCGGCTGCGCCCGGATCTGATGGTCGATGGCGATATTCAGGTCGAGGTCGCGCTGACACCGGAGATTCGCAACCGCTCGTTCCCGTTCTCGCTGCTCGAAGGCGCGGCCAACGTGTTCATTTTCCCGAACCTCGCCGCCGGAAACTCGGCGTTTCAACTGATGCAGCGGTTGGCCGATGCCGAAGTGATCGGGCCGATCCTGATGGGGATGGACCACCCGGTTCACGTCTTGCAGCGCGACAGCGAGGTGGCCGATATCGTCAACATGGCGGCCGTCGCGGTGGCCGAAGCC
>JBBSVG010000118.1:0-7150 GCA_038233775.1 Bacteroidota bacterium
CCAGACCCAAACCGTCACCAGCCCGACCCGCAACCCGGTCACGCTCGATGGGACCGTGACGGCCCCCGAGTACGGCAACGTCGGCCCGTTCGCCGCCGGTGGCACCGGCTTTGGCGGGATTCTGGGCAACGCGAGCCTGTTCGTCGCCGACGACGCGACGAACGTCTATTTCGGCTTCACCAACGTGGTCAATCAGGGCGCGAACGTCATCCAGCTTTATCTCGACACGCGGGCGGGCGGGACGAACGGCAACTTCGGCCAGACCGACGTCTCGGACAACTTCCGCGCGCTGATCTCACGGCTCGGCGACAGCCCGACGGGCAACACGCCGCGCGTGCAGTACCCGCTCGCCGGAACCGACTTCGTGCTGGCGTTCGACGGCGGCGTCAACGCCGCGCTGTACGACATCTCGACCGGCGCGGCGCTGACGTTCACGCCGGGTGCGTCGATTGCCCGCAGCGGCGACGGCAACACGGTTGAGTTCAGCATCCCGAAGACGGCGCTCGGGCTGCCAGCGGCGCCGTTCACGTTCGATCTGTTCGCTCTGTTGAGCAACGGCGAGGGCAACACCGGCAGCCAGAACCGCTTCCTCTCGAACGAGGGCGTCCCGGCAACCGGCTTCGCTGGCAACCCCGGCAGCGACGCGGCAAGCAATTACGTCTTCACCAACTTCGACCGCTACACCGCCACCGTGCCCGACCAGGGGCTGCCGGTCGAGTTGCAGTCGTTCACCGGCAAGGCGAGTGCAGCCGGGATCGGGCTGAACTGGAGCGTCGCCAGCGAGCGCGACAACGCCGGGTTCATCGTCGAGCGGGCCACCGGCGGCGCGTTCACCGAGATCGCCTCGTTCGTCGCCACGCCGTCGCTGAAAGGGCGCGGCACGGCCAGCGATGCGAAGACCTACGGCTACACCGACGCCCGCATCCAGCCCGGCGCCCGCTACAGCTACCGGCTGGTGGATGTCTCGACAGGCGGCGTCCGCACGGTCCACTCGGCCATTGAGGTCCAAGCGGCTGCGTCGGTTGCACCGACCAAGTATGCGCTCGAGCAGAACCAGCCGAACCCGTTCAACCCGGCGACGACCATCCGATTCACCGTTCCGCAGACCGGCCACGTTGAACTCGTTGTGTACAACACGCTCGGCACGGCGATTCGCACGCTCGTCTCGGGCGAACTGACGCCGAACAGCTACACCGTTCGGTTCGACGCTGGCTCGCTGCCGAGCGGGATCTACCTGTACCGACTGACGGCGCCCGGCTTCGTCCAAACCCGCCGGATGATGCTGGTGAAGTAGGGAAACGGAAGCTGTCGGCTATCAGCTATCAGCCGTCAGCTAAACAAGAAGCCCGGATCGGCGCGCTGCCGATTCGGGCTTTTTTGCGTTGAATCCGCCTCGCCCGGCGCAGCGTGAAAGGCAACAGCAAGTGTTCGGACACAGGGTTTATTTTGAAAAAGATCATCCGACTATAAATCCAATTTCAGAATGGATATATATTCACCAATGAGAAAGATCAACCAGAAGTTGCGTTTGGCAAAACGACAGCCTTAGCTTTGCACCTGTTCGACGGGCCGGTCGTGTTGGCTTATCTCAAACATACGCCAGCCCTCTTTTTTTCGCCTGTCGGCTCTCTTTTTCCCTCACCGAGACGTCCCGTGTTCCGCTTTACGCCCCTCCAACCGCTCGCTTGCACCGGTGGCATCGCCACGGGTCTATCGGGCCTGATTCCGTCCGGTGAAACGGGATCGGGGCGATATGCGCTGCCAATAAGTCGGCAGAATCGGCGGCAGCGAGTGGGACGAGCAAGCGGAGGGATTGGCAGACTCTGATCGAACAGATCGAGGCTCGGCCAACCGAAGCCCCCGACTCGTCAGACCGCACAGGTCGCCGAGTCGGGGGCTTTCTCGTTTCAATTCAAGCCCAAGCGGGCCGTCGTGGGTGGGTTATCCTTCGGAGACACAGGCAGCAGGTTCGACTCCTGCCCGACGCCGAGAGGCGCCGGTAGCTCAACGGTAGAGCAGTGGGTCCGGCGGCAACGTCGGATCACCCCACCTGCACCCTTCGTCCGCTTGCGTTTTTGGCCGGTCGATTGGCGACCGGATCATCCGGGGCGATCTGATCGCCCCGCCCCACACAGGTCCGTCTGGAGGACGGCACCATGCGCTATCTGAACGGTTTGTTTGCGCAGCCCACCGGCTCGCAGCGTCGGCCCCTCTCGGGCCGCACCGACATGACGCCGAACGCGGCGGGCGGGTTCGTCTTCGCCCTGAGCGATTGGGGTCGGCTGGACCGGTTCCTCATCCTCGGCTCGGAGGGCGGGACGTACTACGCCTCGGAGCGCACGCTGACGGTCGCCAACGCCCAAGCGGTCGTTCGCTGCCTCGCAGCCGACGGCGTCCGCACCGTCGCCCGGATCGTCGAACTGAGCCGCTCGGGTCGGGCGCCGAAGCCCGATCCGGCCCTGTTCGCCCTTGCGCTGGCCGCTTCGGTTGGGACCGAGCCGACCAAGCGGGCCGCGTTCGAGGCGCTGCCGCTCGTCGCCCGGACCGGGACGCACCTGTACCATTTCGTCGGCTACATCGACGGGATGCGCGGCTGGGGTCGCGGGCTGCGCCGAGCGGTCGGCCGCTGGTTCACCGACCGCCCGGCGGCCGAGGTCGCCTATCAAGCGCTGAAGTACCAGCGTCGCGACGGCTGGAGCGGGCGCGACCTGCTCCGGCTGGCCCACCCGACGCCGCCGACCGAGTCGCACCGTCAGCTTTTCGGCTGGATGACGAGCGGCTGGCCGTCGGTCGGCGAGGCGCCGCACCCGGACCCGGCGCTGCGTGCCATCTGGGCGTTCGAGCGGGCGAAGCGGAGCACCGACGCGACCGAGATCGCCCGGCTGATCCGCGACCACCGCTTGCCCCGTGAGGCCGTGCCGACCGAGTTTCTGACCGAACCGACGGTCTGGGAGGCGCTGCTGGAGACGATGCCGCTGACGGCGCTGCTGCGTAACCTCGCCACGCTGACCCGGCTTGGGCTGCTCGCGCCGGGTTCGCCGTGGACGGCGACGGTCGCAGATCGACTGACCGACGGGGAGGCGCTGCGTCGGGCGCGGCTGCACCCGATTGCCGTGCTCGGGGCGCTGCGGACCTACGCAGCCGGCCAAAGTGTGCGCGGTGAGCACACCTGGACGCCGACCGCGCGGATCGTCGATGCGCTCGATGCGGCGTTCTACGAGGCGTTCGCTCTGGTCAAGCCGACCGGGAAGCGCTGGCTGCTGGCGCTCGACGTGTCGGCTTCGATGACGTGGGGCAGCATTGCCGGGATGCCCGGCCTGACGCCTCGGGTGGCGAGCGCGGCGATGGCGCTGGTCACGGCGGCGACCGAGGCCGAGTCGGTCATCGTCGGCTTCTCGGCTGGGCCAACCGGGCTGTCGCCGCTGGCGCTCTCGCCCCGGCAGCGGCTCGACGATGCGGTGCGGACCATCGAACGGATGCCGATGGGCGGCACCGATTGCTCGCTGCCGATGCGCTGGGCAGCCGAGCGGCGGTTGCCGGTCGATGTGTTCGTTGTGTACACCGACAACGAGACGTGGGCCGGGGCGGTTCACCCGCTCGAAGCGCTGCGCACGTATCGGCAGCAGATGGGTCGCGACGCCAAGCTGATCGTCGTCGGCATGACGGCGACCGGTTTCACCATCGCCGACCCAACCGACGGCGGGATGCTCGATGTCGTTGGGTTCGACGCCGCCGCCCCGGCGCTGATGGCCGATTTCGCCGCTGCTTGAGTCTGTCAACCGGTTGTCGCCCGGCGCCCCCGTCGGGCGACACCCTTTCTGAATCGATCCCATGATCCTGACCCTGACCACGACCCACACGCCGGCGACCGATCTCGGCTATCTGCTGCACAAGCACCCGGATGCGGTCCAGATCTCCGACCAGTCGTTCGGTCGCGCGGTCGTCTTCTACCCCGAGGCGACCGAGGCGCGGACGACGGCGGCGCTGATGCTCGAGATCGACCCGATCAGCCTCGTTCGCGGCCGAAATGCCGGCGATGAAGGGTTGCTCGATCAGTACGTCAACGACCGACCCTACGTCTCGTCGTATTCAGATTTGTTTCGATGTCGAACGATTCAAGCATCGGGCCAAGCCATTCTGTCATATCAAATCCACGGAGGAGAAGTGCAAGGCTTCTGTCGTCCTGAGCGGTCGAAGGACGGCGGCGGTCGCTCCGTTGTGGATTCGACAGGCTCACCACGAACGGAGAGCGGCTTTACCTCACGCCGATTTTCGAGAATTGATGTCACCACGAACGGAGAGTGGACGTTTGCTGCACGCCGGTTTTCAAGACTTGATATCACCATGTCAGCGGGACGAGGCGACTCCAGCGGGTGAGGGCGCCGGCGAGCGAGAGCAGCTTGTAGAATCGGGCGTCGGCGCCGTCCCAATCGTGCAGCAGGACGTCGGCTTGGGCGGGGCGGCCGGGGCGAAGGTCGGTCACGGCTCGGAAGGGGACGGCGGCTTCCATCGTGTAGCCCGCGCCGGTCGACCGGACCGCCAGGCGGGCACCGGGCAGCGCTTTTCCCCCAGAATCGGCGATTCTCGGATCGGTCCCGAACGGACCGGCCAGCAGCAGCAACCGCGTTTGGGCGGCGCCGACGCGAATGAGCAGTTCGGCCCCGTCGCCGCCCATCCCGACGCCCCACCAGTCGGGCGCTGCCGGGTCGGTTCGCGTCACGACGAGCGGGCTGTCGTCGCGGACGTCGAGGGCGAGGTAGAGCGTGTCGGCGGCGGTTGCGAGCCGGACGGTGGCGCTCGCGTCGGCCCGGCCGCGCCACGCGCCGGGGTAGCGCATGAGCTGATCGGACCGGTTGATGGCGAGCGCCGGGACGCCGCGCCAATCGTCAAGCGCGCCATCGAGCCGGATCGGGCGCAGGGCGACGGCGAGCGACGAATCGGGCGGCAGCGCCAGCCCGAGCAGCAGCAGGATCGTCATGGCGTCGGCAGGTTGAGCGTGACGGTGATCGGGTTGCGACCGTTGGGGCGAAGCGTCAGCCGCAAGCGGTCATTGTCGTAGTCCCAGCCGGTGACGGTGCGGCCGTTGACGGCAACGGTGGTCGGTCGCGGCGTCTGGACGACGAGCGCAATCGGCTGATGCTCGGTGGATTCGAACGTCAGCACGGCGCGTCGGGTGGCGCGGTCGTAGCTGCCATCGACGTAGCGCGCGGGCGTCCACGAGCGGACGATCACCGGCACATCTCGCGACAGAATCCCGCCGAGCACGACCGGCGCCAGCCACCAGAGCGTCCGGTTGCGCGCCGCCGTAAGCGCCCACGCGCGGAGCGAATCGGCCGGGGCGCCGAGCCGCAGTTGGGCATAGAGGTGCGGCAGGGTGATGTAGCCGGAGTAGCCGTCGTAGAGCGTCGGCGTCGGGTAGCGGTAGCCGCCGTCGAACAGGTGCGGGTGGGCAGCGCGGAGCGTGTCTTCGTAGGCGCGGAGTCGGCCGGGCATCGTCTGCATATACAGGTCGAACAGCTCGGGCTGGACCCCGTTGGAGGAGATGTTCGACGTGTAATTCCACGGATAGTCGTCGGCCCGAATCGGGAGCACGCCGTCGGTTTCGTGGTAGCCGATGGCGAACTCGCCCGGTTTCTCCAGCCGGTGCTCGCGGGCGTAGCGGTCGATGGCAAAGCGCATCGTCACGGCCACAGCCGCTCGGGCCGACCGAGACGCCGCCTCGTTGTAGGCCGCCGTGTCGCCGACCGCGCGGGCCATGATCGCGGTGCTGATCGCGGCCAGATAGCCTGCGCCCATGCAGTCGCCCGCGCCGGTGCCGAAGCCGTAATCGGCGTTCGAGGCGGTCAGCCAGCCCCAGTCATCGAATTGCTGAAAGTAACGGTTCAGCCGCAGAATCTCGGGCCAATGGCGGCGGATCGTCGCCCAATCGCCGGTCGCTCGTGCGTGGACCATCAGCCCGTAGAGCGGCAGCCCGTTGCCCCAATCGATGTCGTACAACTCGTAGCGCGGCCCTTCGATGTAGTAGCCCCACGGGTAGGTCAGCCCGGTCGTCGGCTCGGTCCGGTCGTGCCAGTAGCGCCGGTCGAGCGCGCCCGACACGTCGGCCTCGCCAGCGCGGAGCAGCGCTCGGTTCGCCGCGTTCAGGTACGGCATCGCTTCATAGGCCGACGCCCGGCTTTTATAGACCAGATCGAGCGCGTTCCGCAGCCCGTCCGAGCGGACATCGGAGACGGATTCGTTCAGCAGCCGGAGCAATTCGGGATCGACGCCTTCCGTCGGCCGGACCAACCCCGTCGCCTCCATCGGCGGAATCGGCAGGGTGTACGTCACGACGCCGCCCTGCACGCGATGCATATACGGACCCAACCGGGTCGGGACGCCGATGTAGTGGGCCTGGCCGTTGAGCCGAAAGTAACGGTCATGGATCGTGGTGTCGAGCCGAACGGGATACAGGCTGTCGCGCCACGCCAGCGCCAGCAACGGCGGCACGGGGGCATCTTCGACGGTATAGCGACGCGGGTCTTCGTCTCCGAAGGCGCGCATAATGTCGCGGAAGCGGACGGAATCGCCGCTCACTTGGTATGCGAGATCGCTGTGCGCTGGAAACCTTTTTCCAATTGACTCGATCTGGTGAATGCGAAATGACAGAGCGCTCGATAGCGAGTCGGATAGACCTCCAGGTCGTGCCCACTCGGTCAGCGTCTGGCGGCTCACGCCGTCGATCCCGAACGGTGTCGCAATGACGATCTGCCGGCCGATCTGTCGTTCGTTGGAGTAAAGCCGTGCTCTGCCTGACGCTGTCAACGTGAGCGAAGGGCCGTTCACGGCGTTGAGGATGAACGAGCGGTCGCGGTCCCGATAATCGGCCGACATGATCAGCAGCGGGTGCTCCAGCGAATCGGTGCCCGACCAGATCATCAGCCAGCGGTGCGACTGTCCGACCAGTTGCTCTATCGGCTTGATGATGACCCGGAAGCTGTCGTCTTCGTAGGCCGCGAAGCGGGGCGCGAGACCGGTTTCGCTGCGGTAGCGGAGCCGAACGACGGAGTCGGTTTCGGCCAGTTGCAGCCGGACGCCGGGGTAGGCCCGCGACCCGGTCCAGCGGACGTCTTGGGCGACGCCGTCGTGCCAAGCGCGGACGCGGGTCGTC
>JBBSVG010000119.1:0-7127 GCA_038233775.1 Bacteroidota bacterium
CGGGGTTGGCGACGAGCCCGGTGAACAGCGCTTTGACCCAGGTCAATCGCTCGCGAAACGACGGCGGCGCGGTGCTCGTGTCGCTCGGGCTGCCCCAAACGACGATGCCGAGCTGCTCGGCCAGATACACCGCCCGCTCGACGTGGTGCCGCTCGCTGACGAGCACGGCCGTGCGGACGCCGTAGATCGCCCGCGCCCGGTCGAGCGAGCGGAACGTGTCGCTTCCGTCGGGATCGACGAACACATCCTCGGGCCGAGCGCCATGGGCTAGCGCGTAGCGGCGCATCGCTTCCGGCTCTGTCGAGGTGCGGCCGTTGCCGGTCAGCAGCAATTTGAACACCCGACCGCGACGGAGCAGATCGAGTCCCCCGTCGAGTCGGGCGGTCAGCGCCGGACTCGGGTGGTCGAGGCCGTCGGTTCGGGCGCCGAGCACGATGGCAACTTGGGCCGGGCCGAGCCGTTCGGGCGGACCGATTCGGCGGTCTGCGACGTGGTGGATCGTTTGGTCGGCGCTGACGATCAGGGCGAACGGGACGAACCCGCAGACGAACAGCACGGCCAGCAACCAGCTCGTCCGGTGCTCGTGCCAGACCGAACGCTGCCGCCGACCGACCAACTCGTCGATGGAGTCGGCCCGACCGGCGCGCTGTCGCCGGGCCGCCCGCTGCTGCCGGTACTTTGCCCCCGGTGTCAGCGCTTCGTCGGGCAACGGGGCTGGGGTCGGGGAGCGGCGCATCGGTTACGGCAAGAGATCGGCCAGCGCGAGGGCGCTCGTCGGGAAGCGAAACGAATATCCAGCGGCGAGCGCTTTGGTCGGGACAACCCGCTGCCCCTTGATCAGCGTCGCCTCGGCCACCTCGCCGAAGAGCAACGTCAGCGCCGTGCCGGGGATCGGGACGATGGAGGGGCGGTTGAGCGCGTGGCCGAGCGTCCGGCTGAACTCGGCATTCGTCTGCGGCGTCGGCGCCGTCCCGTCGAGCGGCCCTTCCATCGTCGGCTGATCGAGCGCCAGCAGGATCAGGTTGACCAGATCTTCCCGGTGAATCCACGAAAACCATTGCGTCCCCGGCAGGACGGGTCCGCCGACGAACGCCTTGAACGGCAGCAGCAACTGCTTCAGCGCGCCGCCGGACGGGTCGAGCACGACGCCGGTCCGCAGCAGCGTCGTGCGGATGCCGAGCGTGGCGGCGATCTTCGCCTCGTTTTCCCAATCGACGCACAGCCGGGCCAGCAGATCATCACCCGGCGGCGACGACTCGTCGAGCACCCGGCCGTCGGTCCAAGCGCCGTAGTAGCCGACCGCCGAGCCCGAGACCAGCGCGCCCGGTCGGCGCTCGGCGGCCATCATCGCCTTGACCAGCGCTCGGGTCGAATCGATCCGCGACGAGCGAATCTCGCGCATCGCCTCGTCGGTCCAGCGCTGAAAGATCGGTGACCCGGCCAGATTGACGACCGCATCGACGCCCTCGAGCGCCGCTGCCCACGGTCCGATCTCGCCGTTGCCGTCATAGGCGACGTACTCCGTCGCGCCCGGCACCGCTTTCCGCGCCGACGCCGGGCTGCGACTGAAGACGATCACCCGGTCGCGCCGCTCGATGAGCCGTTCACACAATCGGCTGCCGATCAGCCCCGTCGCGCCGGTGACCACGATGGTTTTCATCATACAAGAGGCGTTGGTCAGGTGAGCAAGCGTTCGTCAGCGGGGCTTCCGGTGCAACGTCCCGCCCAAGCTGACCCGTTCCGCGCCGCCGTCGCCGGAATCGCGATTCGGCCGTATTTTCCGACTCCCGGTCCCGCTCCGCCACCTGATCTCGCCCCGATGACCCGAACTGTCGCCCTGCTCGTCGCCGTCCTGCTCGTCGCCCTGCCGATTCGCCCTGTCCGTGCCCAGAGCGGACCGCCTGCGTGGAGCGTCGGCGCCGTTTGGTATCAGATCTTCCCAGAGCGGTTCCGCAACGGCGATCCGGGCAACGATCCGACGGCGGCCGATCTGGGCAATCCTCCGGGTTGGCGGCCGTCGCCGTGGACGAGCAACTGGTACGCGCTGCAACCGTGGGAGGCGGCGGCTGGCGGCGGGTTCTACCGCCACGTCTTCGACCGGCGCTACGGCGGCGACCTGCAAGGCGTGCTCGACAAACTGCCGTACTTGGACTCGCTCGGCGTGACGGCGATTTATCTGAACCCGGTCTTCGAGGCCGAGAGCCTGCACAAGTACGACGCCTCGACCTTCCACCATATCGACGATTCGTTCGGTCCCGACCGCGACGGCGACGCCGCTCGCATGGCCGCCGAGCGGACGCCGGACGATCCGGCCACTTGGCGCTGGACCGCCGCCGACAGTCTGCTGCTGAAACTCGTCGCCGCGACCCATCGGCGCGGGATGAAACTCGTGCTCGATGCCGTCTTCAACCACACCGGACAGCGGTTCTGGGCCTATCAGGATGTCAAAGCCAAAGGCGCCGCGTCGCGCTACGCCGACTGGTACGACGTGACGAGATTCGACGATCCAGCCACGCCCGACAACGAGTTCGAGGTTCACGGTTGGTGGGGCAATCGCGGGTTGCCGGAGTTCCGCGAGGATTCCACCGCCGGGTTCCCGCCCGCGCTGCGCGCCTACCTGTTCGCCATCACGCGCCGCTGGATGGACCCCAACGGCGACGGCGACCCGTCCGACGGGATCGACGGCTGGCGGCTCGATGTCGCCAACGAGGTCAGTCCCGCGTTCTGGCGGGCGTGGCGGAAGCACGTCAAGGCGATCAACCCGAACGCGATCATCATCGGCGAGCTTTGGGGCGACGCCGGTCCCTGGCTGCGCGGCGATATGTTCGATTCGGTGATGAACTACCCGTTCGCCATGCCGACCGTCGCCGCCTTCGCCAACCGCCGCAACCCGGTCCCGATCACGACGTTCGACCGACAACTCCGGCTTCTGCGCGAGGCGTATCCGGCCGCGACGACCGGGGCGCTGATGAACTTGCTCGACTCGCACGACACCGACCGGCTGCCGTCGATGATCGTCAACCCCGACCGAAACTACGACCGTCACGCTGGGCCACGAGATTCCGCCGCCTACCAAGTCCGCAAGCCGAACGCGACCGAGCAAGCGGTTCAGCGGTTGATCGCCGCCTTTCAGTTCACCTACCCCGGCGCCCCAACGATCTACTACGGCGACGAGGCCGGCCTCTGGGGCGGCGACGACCCGGACGACCGCAAGCCTATGCTCTGGCCGGATCTGCGCTACGAGCCGGAAACCTACGCCGCGCTGCCGGGCAACCATCAAGTGACGACGCCGCAACCGGTGTCGTTCGACCGCGACCTGTTCGCTTACTACCAGAAACTCGCCCACATCCACCGCGCCCACGCGTCGCTGACGAATGGAGACTTCACCACGATGCTGACGGATAATCGACGCAAGCTTTATATTTATAAGCGTCGCAGCGGGACCGATCAGGTCATCGTTGCGCTCAACCTCAGTCCGACGGCCGTCTCGCTGCCGCTTTCGCCCAGCCTCCCCGCCGGAACGATCCTGACCGACGAGCTAACCGGCCGGACGTATCCGGTGGTTCGCGGTCGGGTCCGCTTGCCGCTCCCAGCCCGCCGCGCACTGATCCTTTCGCCGACCCGATCAGCACGCTGAGATCGGTTCAACCCTGGATGATCGAGAGCAAGCGGTCGCGGTGGCGGATCATGTCGGCTTCGGTCATCGCTTCGAGGTTCAGGCGCAACAGCGGTTCGGTGTTCGACATCCGCAGGTTGAAATGCCAGTCGGGGTAGGTCACCGAGAGGCCGTCGAGATGCTCGATCTTGCCGTCTGAGAACGCCGATTCGACCTCGGTCATCTTCGCCTTCGCGTCGGCGACGGTCGAGTTGATCTCGCCGGAGATGAAGTAGCGCGCTTCGAGTTCGCCCAACAACTCGCTCAATTTGCGCCCGGTCGTCGAGAGCATTTCGAGGATGAGCAAGGACGGGATCAGCCCGCTGTCGGCGTAGTTGAACGACTGGAAATAGTAGTGTCCCGACACCTCACCGGCGAATAAAACGCCGTCTGCGGCCATCCGCTGCTTGATGAACGAGTGGCCGACGCGCTCCATCAGCGCCGTCCCGCCCGCCGCTTCGACCCGGTCGCGCACCGCCCACGAGGCGCGCACGTCGTAGATGATCTTCCCGCCCGGCTGCTTTTTCAACAGGTATTCGGCCAGCAGCGCCGTCATGAAATCGCCCGCAACGAACTCGCCCCGGTCGTCGATGGTGAAGAACCGGTCGCCGTCGCCGTCGAAGGCAAACCCGACATCAGCGCCTTCGGATTTGACCCGCGCCTGCAACTCGGCCCGGTTCTCCGGCTGCAACGGGTCGAGTCCGTGGTTCGGCAGCGAGCCGTCGGGGTCGAGGTACATCCCGGTCAACTCGACCGGCAAGCGCGCGTACACGCGCTTCAAGATCGGTCCGACCGTCCCATTGCCCGTATCGGCGATGACCTTCAGCGGCTTGATCTGCTCGACATCAATCAGCCCGAGCACGGCCTCGACGAACTGCTCCGACAGATCAACCTGCCGGACGGTGCCCTTCTGCTCCGGCAGCGGGGCGAAGTCGTCCGTCTCGACGATCCGGCGCAGGTCGCCGATCCCGGCCGATCCGCTGAGCAACTGCGGCATCTCGCGGACCATCTTGAAGCCGTTGTATTGCTTCGGGTTGTGCGATGCCGTCACCATGATTCCGGCGCCGCCGAGCGTGGTGCAGGCGAAGTAGAACTGATCGGTCGAGACCAGCCCGATCTCGGTCACGTTCGCGCCCTGATCGGTCAGTCCACGAACGACCGCCGAGAAGATCGCCGGACCCGACAGCCGCATATCGTGGCCGACGATGACCTCGGTCGCCCCGAGAAAAGTGACGAACGCGCGGCCGATGGCGTAGGCCACGTCCTCGTTCAGTTCGGTCGGATAGACGCCGCGAATGTCGTACGCCTTGAAGATGCCGCCGTGAACTTGCATGGATTGGAGTCAGTGTAAAGTGAATGGAAACAGAGATTAATCGGCCGTCGGGAGCGCGCCGAAAACCCGGCGACCGATGGCGCAGTCGAGACAGTGAAGCGGCGAACAGAACGCCCGGTCGAGCTGGATCATCCCCTGTTGCTGTCCGGCAGTCCGAATCGCCGCCCCGGCTCGGGGACCGAACAGGACGCGTCCGAGCCGCCGGGTCGTCTCGTTGTCGTCGCCTTTCGGGTAGCCCAGCCACGTCGCCGCAACGTCGGCCGCGAGCACCAGCCGACCGTGCAGATCGGCGCCGAGGGCGAGCGTCGGCAGGACCGCGTTGAGGATCAGATCGTCGGCCCGGTCGCGGCCGACCAGATGCGCTGCCGGTTCGTGCGCCGATCCGCCGAAACGGTGGTGCGTCGCCCAGTAACCGCCCTCGGCCGGGATCGTCAGCAGCGAGCGGAGCGCGGTCGCCCGGTCGCGAATCGTCGGCAGCGAGAGGGCACGGGTCGCATCGGCGAGCAGCGTCGGCAGCCGGTCGGATAGCGCCGCAAGGGCGGCCAGCCGGACGGTTGGGAAGTTCGCCGGACGGAGCCTAAAGAACTGCCAGTCGGTGGCGGCCATCGGCACAAGCCCGCTGTTGAGCAGCGGCCAGCGGTCGCGCAGCGCGGCGGTGTAACCGTCGTCGTCGGCCGTTGGCAGCAATCCGGCGGCGCCGAAGAGCACGGTTTCGGTCCGCAAGCGCCGCTCCGTCGGGTCGGGATCGGCCGAGCGGTGGCGCAATTCAGCAAGCGGCAACCGGCGAGCGAGCGCGGTGAACGGCTCGCGGTTCTTCGAGTAACCCAACCCGTCGGCGACCGCTTCATACAACAGTTGCGTCCACGTCGAGCCGCGATTCGGGTCGAACCCGGCGCCGATCAGCCCGTCCAATCGGCCACGTAGCCGGTCGATCTTCGACTGAAACCGCTCAGGCGCGAGCCGGTCGATCCAGTCGATCTTCTCGCCCTCGCTGACCCGAGTCATCCCGAACGCGCACGGCAGATCGCCGCGACTGGCGGCCGATTCGGCCCGAAGCAGCGCCGGCAGCAGCGTCCGCAGTGGCGCGCTCAGGTACTCGCTCAAGATCAGCGTCGGCGGCTCGATTCCATCGGCGCGTCGGGCTGGAGCCAGCGGACCGTCGGGCCAGACGACGGCGTGGAGCAGCACTTGGTTATAGCGCCGGTCGCGCTCGTGCCCGTGAGCCGACCAATCGCCGCGCCGCAGGTGAATCTCAACCGCGCCGGTGCGAACCGGGCCGTCGCCGAAGCGGAGCGTCGCCTCCAGATAATCGGGACCGCTGTCGCCGTTGAGTCGGCCGGGCCGGACGACGGTTAGCGGCGCGCCGTCGGTTGTCCGCAGTCGGTCGAGCGCCAAGTGAAGCTCGCCCCACAAGTGACGCAGCAGCCGCTCGGGCAACTCCGGCGGACCGCCCGGTCCACCCCACGGTTCGGCGACGTGTTCGGCGGCGTTCATCGCATTTGGGCGGCGTACTCGGCCGCGACCCGACCCGCCGCGTCGGCGAAATCGACGCCGCCGCTTGCGTACAGAATCGCCCGACCGACGTTCAAATAGGCCGGTCCGCCGACCAACTCGCGCACCGCCGTCGCCAGATCGCCGCCCTGCGCGCCGAAACCGGGGACGAGCAGCGGCGCCGCTCCGGCCAACCGCCGCGCCGTCGCCAGATCGTCCGAATGCGTCGCGCCGACGACGAACCCGAGCGTCGCGCCGCTGCCTTCGACCCACGACGGCGCTTGGCGCATCACCCGCTGCCACATCGGTTCGCCCGAGTCCAGCGCCAACCGTTGCAGATCGGCCGAGCCGGGGTTGCTCGTCAACGCCAGCAGAAACAGCGTTTTGCCCGGCCGACAGAACGGGGCGATGGCGTCGCGGCCCATGTACGGGTTGAGCGTGACGGCGTCGGCGCCCAACCCGTCGTAGAGCGCGGCGGCGTAGCGCGCGGCGGTGCTGCCGATGTCGCCGCGCTTGCCGTCCAGGATCACCTCGGCGCCCGGCGCATGGCGGCGAACAGCGGCGACCGTCTCCTGCAACACGCGCCAGCCGTCCGCCCCGAGTGCCTCGTAAAAGGCGAGGTTCGGTTTGTACGCGCCCGCCACCGCC
>JBBSVG010000120.1:0-7110 GCA_038233775.1 Bacteroidota bacterium
CACCCGCTTGAACTCGTCGTAGGTGTCCACCGGCACCATGTTCTGCTCGCGGAAGGCGTGGGCTTTCTGGAACAGCGCCGACTGAATCTCGCCTAACAGCGAAACGATCAACTCATCGGCTTGATCGACTGGGACGGTTTGCTTCACGCCGGTATCGCGTCGGACGATGACAACCTGACCGGCGGCGACGTCACGCGGCCCGAGTTCGACCCGGATTGGCGCGCCGCGCAGCTCCCAATCGGCGAACTTGTAGCCCGGCGTGTACTGCTCGCGGTCGTCGAGCTTGACCCGCACATCGCGCAGCGAGCGGTCGGCTTCGAGCGACCCTTTCAGCGTGCGGGCGGCGGCGAGGACGGTTTCCTTCTCGTCGTCCTTGCGGTAGATCGGGATGATGACGACCGGGTACGGCGCCAGTTTCGGCGGCAGAACGAGCCCCTTGTCGTCGGAGTGGGCCATGATCAGCGCGCCGATCAGCCGGGTCGAGACGCCCCAGCTTGTCGCGTACACATACTCCAGTTCGTTGTTCTTGTTCTGGAACTGGCACTCAAACGCCTTGGCGAAGTTCTGGCCCAAGTAATGGCTCGTGCCCGCTTGGAGTGCCTTCTTGTCCTGCATCATCGCCTCGATGCAGTACGTCGTTTCGGCCCCGGCGAACTTCTCGCTGTCCGATTTGCGCCCGGTGATGACCGGGACGGCCATGAAGTCCTCGGCGAACGTTCGGTACACTTCGAGCATCTGGTGCGCCTCGGCCTCAGCCTCCTCGGCCGTCGCGTGGGCGGTGTGGCCTTCCTGCCAGAGAAACTCGGTCGTGCGCAAAAACAGCCGCGTCCGCATCTCCCAGCGGACGACGTTCGCCCACTGGTTGATCAGCAGCGGCAGATCGCGCCACGACTTAATCCAATCTTTGTACGTGTTCCAGATGATCGTCTCGCTCGTCGGCCGGACGACCAGCGGCTCGTCGAGCTTGCCCTTCGGCCGCAGACCGCCGGTTTCGGGGTCTTTCTCGAGTCCCGAATGCGTCACGACGGCACATTCGAGGGCGAACCCTTCGATGTGCGACGCTTCTTTCGCCAAGAACGACTGCGGGATGAACAGCGGGAAGTAGGCGTTGACGTGGCCCGTTTCCTTGAACATCCGGTCGAGTTCCGCCTGCATCCGCTCCCAGATGGCGTAGCCGTACGGCTTGATGACCATGCAGCCGCGCACGGCGGAGTAATCGGCCAGATCGGCTTTCTGGACGATATCGGTGTACCACTTGGCGTAATCGTCGGCGCGGGAGGTGATGCCTTTGGACATGAGCAATCGGGGTCGGTAAGCGGAAACGTCGGTCGTCCGCTCAAGATACGACCTGAACCGGGCGGCGTTGGCGCCGTCAGTCCTGCGCGACGGTCGGCAACGTAAAGGTGAACGCGGTTCCGCCGGCCGGCGAGCTATCGACGGCGACCGTTCCGTCGTTGGCCTCGATGATCCGGCGGACTATAGCGAGCCCGAGTCCGGTGCCCTCGCGTTTCGACGTGACGAACGGCTCGAACAGCCGGGGCAGCACCTCGGCCGGGATGCCGGGGCCGGTGTCATGGACCCGCAGCGCAAGGGCGCGACCACCGACAACCCCAGCGGCGAGGCTGCCTTCCGCGCTCGTCAGCCGGGCGCTGATTGAGAGCGTGCCGTGTCCGTTCATCGCTTGGACGCCGTTGAGCACCGTGTTCCAGACGATCTGCCGGAGCTGGTCGGCATCGACCGTGGCGACGAGATCGGTCGGTGTGTCGAGCGTGAACCGGACCTCGCCTCGGAGTGCGCTGTTGCCCTCGATCATGGCGACGATCCCGCCGAGCAACGCGCCGATGGGCGTCGGTTGGCGGCGCGGCTCGCGCGGTCGGGCGAACTGCAAAAAGTCGTTCAGCGTCTCGTTCAGTCGCTTCGATTCCTTCTGGATCGTCCCGTGAATCAGCGCCCGGTCGCTTTCGTCCAACCCGTTCGGCCCGCCGATCAGCGTCACGCCGGTCAGGATCGAGCCCAACGGGTTGCGGATCTCGTGGGCCAGCGCGGCGGCCAATCCGCCGACTGCCGCCATCCGGTCGGCTTGCCGAAGCTGGGTTTCGAGCCGAACCCGGTCGGTCAGATCGGCCAAGATGATGACCGTTCCGCCCGCCTCGCCGTCGGCCCCGACCAGCGGCGAGGCGGCGACGTGCAAGTGCGTTTCGTCGTCGCCGAGCGTGTAAGCGAACACGCGGCGAACGGCCGGCTGACCCTCGGCCAGCGCCCTCGCGATCTCGGCGAATCCGGCGGTCCAGAGCGCTTCCGGTAGCGCCTCCGACAGCGGCTGCCCGATCACATCGTCCCGCTCGCGACCGGCGAAGCGGTTCATCGTCCGGTTCCACTCGATGATGCCCTGCTGCGGGTCGAGCACGATCACGCCGACTTCGACCGAGTGCAGAATCCCGTCGCGGAGCGTCTGCTGCGAACGGCCGACCCGGTCGGCGGTCTCCAGCGCCTCGATGGTCCGGTGCAGTCGGTCGTTGGCTGAGACCAATCCGTCGTAGAGGCTGATGTTCTCCAGCGCGAGTCCGGTCGCATCGGCGACGGCCCGGAGCCGGTCGGGATCGGGCAATCGGGTCGGATAATCGGCGATCAGGATGGCGCCGGCCAGTCCGTCGCGGACGCAAACCGGGGCGAAAATGTGGTAGCCGTGCTGAATCGGCTGCTCGACGATTCGGCCGTCGGGACCAAGCCCGAGCCGCCGGGCGTCCTCGACAGTCAGCGTCGGACCGTCGGAGCCGACCGGCTCGAACCGCTCGGCCGTCGCCGTCGGTCGCAAGAGCAGATGCACCCGGCCCGGTGCGAGCGGACCGACGGTGTCGCGGACCAACTCGGCCAGCCGGTCGCGGCTGAGCGTCGAGACGGCGTGGGTGCCGAACTGCGCGGCGGCCCGGCGGTAGCGGCCGAGCGTCGTGTCAAGCTGCCGCTCGAGCCGACGCAGGCTCCAGCGCCGACCTCGGTCGAGCGCGATCACGCCGACGAGCATCACCAGCGCCGCGCCCGGCACGCCGCGCGTCGGCAGCCCGGTTGGCATCGCCAAGTGGAGCAATCCGGCGACGAAAGCGACCGATAGGCCGAGCTGGCCGACGCCGAGCGCCCACGACAGCGCCCGCTGCTCGATCACGCCGCGCATGTCCAGATGCCGCCGCCAAACGAGGGCGTAACCGATCAAGAGCGCGCTGACGAGCGGGGCAACAGTGGTGTTGAACGCCGCTGCTTCCGCTGCGAACCCGGTCTCGGCCAGCGCGAGCGCGGCGCCGTAGCCGACCCAGCGGATGAGCACCGCGCCGGTTAGATACGCCGCCTGAACCCGCGCCTGCTTGGTCCCGGTCAGCCGCGCCGCCCATTGCAGCCGCCTGATGATGGCGCCGGACAGGACGAGCAACGACAGGTTGCGGACCAGCACGAACGGTCCCGAGAGCGCGTCGCCCGAGACGAGCGGTGGGCGACCGGGCACCAGCAAATAGGCGACGAGCGCGCTGAGAGCCAGCCCGCCGGTCCACGCATAGCGGGTGCAGATTCGCCGCCCCTCCGGCCAGAGCGTGGCGAACAGCAGCAGACAGTAGAGCGACGCGCCGATCAGCACCGCTTGGGCCGCGAGCCAACCGGCCTCGCCCGGCAGCGCGACCTCGGGCAGCAACTCGTGCTCGGCGACGGTCGCGAGCACCAGAAACCCGGCTGCGGCGGCCAGCAGTCGGTGCGTCAGACGGCGCGGGTTCTGCGCCAGCACGTACAGCCCGGTGCCGATGAGCGACACGAGCGTCAGGCCGAACAGCAGCGGGGAGAGCATCGTCGGGCCGAGTCGGACGGGGATGCCGTGTTCAGCAAGCAAACACATCGGGGCGGGAGCCGGCCCGGCGTGCAACTCGTCGGCCAACTCCGGTTGCCGCACGATCATCGGTCGGCGGCCGATTTGTCCGAACCGCGCTGCCGGTGTTACCTTCGGGTTCACCTTTTGGAATGCTGGAGGCGTTGCCTTGAACGATGCATTGATCCACCGGTTGGTCCGCGAGGCGCTCGCCGCTGGTGCGGCCGCCCCGACCTCGGCCGACGAGTGCAGTTGCGGCAAAAGCGCGGCGACCGGTCCGGCCTCGTCGTGGCCGTCGCCGGTCGAGACGGTTGAGCGGATGGTCGCTGCCGGGGCCGCGCGGCTGACGGTGCAGAGCGGCGCTTGCGAGATGGCGCCCGATCTCGCCCGCTTGATCGACCACACCGCGCTGAAAGCTGAGACGACCCGGCAAGAGGTCGAGCAACTCTGCCGCGAGGCCGCCGACCGCTGTTTCGCCTCGGTCTGCATCAACCCGTGCTACGTCGGGCTGGCGGCCAAGCTGCTGCAACTGTCGCCAGTGAAGGTCTGCACCGTAATTGGGTTTCCGCTCGGCGCGACGGCCAGCCGGGTTAAGGCGTTCGAGGCGGCGGCGGCCATCGAGGACGGGGCGACCGAAATCGACATGGTGCTCAACGTCGGCGCGCTCAAGAGCGGGATGCACGAGGCGGTCGAGGCCGACATTCGCGGCGTCGTCGAGGCGAGCCACCGGCGCGGGGCGTTGGTCAAGGTCATCCTCGAAACGGCGCTGCTGACCGACGAGGAAAAGGTCATCGCCTGCGTCCTCTCGGGCAACGCCGGGGCAGATTTCGTCAAGACTTCGACCGGCTTCGCCAAAGGCGGCGCAACCGCCGACGATGTGGCGCTGATGCGTCGCGTGGTTGGGTCGCGGATGGGCGTCAAGGCGTCCGGCGGCGTGAGGTCGTATGACGATGCGCGCTCGATGGTCGAGAGCGGCGCGTCGCGAATCGGGGCGAGCGCTTCGGTCGCCATCGTCGAAGGCAAAACCGGCAGCGGCACCTACTGACGGAGGGGAGACGCACGATGCGGACAGCGATCATCGACCACGGACTGCTGATGCTTGGCCTCAGCCTCGGACTCGTTGCCTGCGGCGGCGGTCGCGAGACGGCTCGGGTCACGCCGCCGCGCAACCAACCGGCCCAACCGACGACCGTCGTTCCGGCGCCGACCGTCGATGCGGCGCTCGCAGCCGTCGAGACGTTCGATCCGCTGACGACGCAAGATCGAATCGACCCGCCCGGTCCCGCGCCGATGCCCGACGTCAAGCCGCAACCGGTCGCCCCGACGGGACCGCGCTCGGTTCGGGGCTACCGCGTTCAGGTCGCCAACGTGACGAGCATTGGGGAAGCGAACCGGATTCGGGCCGAACTGGCCGGTCGGGTGCAGGACGGCGGCGCTATTCAGGCGGTGTACGTCGATTTCGAGCAGCCGAATTACAAGGTCCGCGTCGGCGACCTGCGCGACCGTGCGGCGGCCGACCGGGTCATCTCGCTGCTCTCCGACCTCGGCTACACCGATTCGTGGGCCGTCCCCGCCACCGTCACCGTGCCTTGACCTGAGCCTGTCGTCTGCAACAGAAAAAGCCGAGATCACAGATCGTGGCCTCGGCTTTTTGCATGTTTTCGGGGGACTCAGGCGAAGGATTCGCTGGGCCACTTCATCATCAGTTGGTCGGGATGCAGCCCCAGACCCGCCACCGTGCTCGCGACGCGGTTGACGGCGGCTTCGATAGACGTGTCGTCGATGGTGCAGTAGAGCACGGGCACGCCGCCGCACAGCGCTGGGGTCACGTCTCCCTGAAAGGCCTCGAACACGAGGGTTTCGACAGCCTCAAGGAAGCCATCTCCCTGCGTCTCGATGGTGCCCCGCTTGCCGGCGAGAACGAGTTCGAAGGTGTAGGTGCTCATCGCGTCAGCGTCTCGATTCGATTGTACATCAAATCCACGAAATGGAATATCAACGTTCCGTTCGTCCTGAGCTTGCCGAAGGATGACAGCGCCCGCATCGGTCGCGGTGGCTCCGTTCATGGATTCGACACGCTCACCACGAACGAAGATCAGCGGTCTTTGCATACCGATTTTCAAGAATTGATATCATGCTAAACTTGGTCAACGCCCGTTTGCTCGTCGCCTCAACGGACGTCAATCTACCGTGAACAGGCGGTAAAGTCAATCGTCGACCGATGCGGCGCACAAATCGCAGGGCGGCGGTTTGGCTGACAATCTTGCCCCTTTGACCTCTCTGCGACATGGCTTCTACACCCGATCCGTTGCGCGATTTATTGAACAGCGTCTCCAAATCCGTCGGCGCGGCCGTCGCGAACGGGGCGCTGAACCAGGGCGTCGATAAGCTGAAATCGGCGGTTTCGGACGCGCTGAACAAGACGGGCAGCGGTCCGGCGGCGACCGCTGAGAAGCCGTTCGAGCCGACCGTCGAGATCACCGAAACGCCGTATGCGCTCGTCGTCACGGTCGAGTTGCCCGGCATGAGCCGCGACGATGTGCAGCTTGCGCTCTCCGGCGGAACGCTGACCGTGCGTGGCGAGAAGCGTCGCGATCCGGCTCGGCAGGCCGATCAGCCGCACCGCTCCGAGCGGCGCTACGGCCCATTCTCCCGGACGTTTGCGCTGCCGACCGAGGTCGATCAGACCGCGATTCGGGCCGCTTTCCGCGACGGCGTCCTGACCGTCACGCTGCCCAAGCGCGGCGTCGCGCAGCCGCCCGGCGAGGTGGCGATCCCCATCGGCGAATAGCTGACATCGTGTCAGATGGTGGAGGTTGGGTCAGAAAAACCCCTTAAAAAGCCCCGATGAGGGGCTTTTGTCGTGGCATACGGTTTGAAAAACAACAGGCGTCGTCCCGCGAGGGCGCGGCGACCTGCAACTTAGATATTCCCGCCATCCGGGCGGAACCGAAACGAACGACTGGTCATCAGCAAAGGAAGCCACATCTCTATGGGTAAAATTATCGGTATCGACCTCGGCACGACCAACTCGTGCGTCGCCGTGATGGAAGGCGGCGAGCCGAAGGTCATCCCCAACTCGGAAGGTGCGCGGACGACGCCGTCGGTCGTCGCCTTCTCCAAGACCGGCGAGCGGTTGGTCGGCCAGCCAGCCAAGCGGCAGGCCGTGACGAACCCGAAGCACACGATCTTCTCGATCAAGCGCTTCATGGGTCGCGGTTACGACGAGGTCTCGAACGAGATCAGCGAGGTGCCTTACGCCGTCG
>JBBSVG010000121.1:0-7029 GCA_038233775.1 Bacteroidota bacterium
AGGTGCTGTTGGCGCGGGGGGTTGGTCAAGGTTGGGGGTTTCTCGGGGCGTGGGGACAGAGTAACAGGGTAAGCTGAGGCAGCGCTTCTGGGCGCTCGCCTCGTGGTCAGCTTTCCGTGAGCGTCGTGATCGTCATGGTCTGGTTGTGCAGGTCGCAGCGAGCCGAGGGCGTCATGGGCGACAGTTCGCCGTACGAGTAGAAACCGGTGAGGACGGTGGCCGGTCCGAAGGCGGCGCGGACGCTCTGCAACTCTTCTCGGGTTCGCTGCTGCAGCACCAGCTTGCGGCCGATGCAACTGATCAGCAGGGCAAAACTCGGGGCGGGCGACTGTCCGGGGGCGAGCAGTTGGCTCGCGGCGCTTCCGGCGGCGTCGATAATCCGGTCCAGATTCGCGTGCATCAGCCGGAACCGGCGCCCCTCCGGCATATCGCTGGCGAAAGTCAGGCTACCGGCGGCTTCGTCGATGTTGAGCAGCGTGCGGACCACGCCAGAAGGGCCTTCAGCGGCTTGAACAAACAACGGGTAGAGCAGCCCGGTGACCGGCAACCCGTAGGAATGGGCGCCGATCATGCTGCGGTAGACGCTCAACGCCGGTTGATCGTCGATGGCAAGCAACACATTGCCATCCGAGCGGGTGATCGTTCGCTCCGGCCCGATGGCCTCCCAGCCGCCCAGCGATCCCATCCCGATCTGCAGCCGCTCGCCGTAGAGGCCCACCGCGACCACTTGTCCGCTGGCGAGCGGACTATCAAGGCCGACGACCGTTCGCTCGAAGCGCTCCCCATCGGCTGCCAAGCCGCCCGTAATCGCCACCGTCTCGGGCAGCACCGCTTCGAACCCCTGTGCGAGCGCGGTGCCGTTGACCTGAAGACCCTCCGAGAAGACAAGCACATGTCGCAGCCCCTCCGCAGGCAGATCGCGAGCGAGCGCTTCGCCCGTGCTGAAGCTGTCACCCGCGCTGCGGAGCGGTCGCTTAACGGCAACGATCTGGGTGTGCTCGAAGCGCAACGCGGTGGCGACGAGGCCGCCGCTGAGAACGTCCTCCCCGAGAATCTCCCCGCCGCTCGAGCAGACGACGAGATGCGCGTCGGGAAATCGCTCCCGCAACGGGTCAAGTGGCGTACCCGACTCCAGCCGTCGCCGCTCGCCGAAGACGAGGACAAGCTGCGCGGCTCGACTGTCCTCCGGGCACCCGAGCACCGAAATCCAGCCGTGGGTTGGGTCGTGGCGCAACTGTTCGAGTTTCATGTAATCACGAGGTAAGACGCTGTGAAAGAGACCAAAGCATGCAGCATTTTGCTGTCTGGCGGCAGCAATCAGATGGTGGCCCGCAGGGGAAACAGCGACTGCGGCTCCAGTGTGCTCGGTCATCGATGGCGCGGCAGCCTACCGATATCCTTCGGCTTGGAGGGAGAACAGTTCGGCGTAGCGGCCGTTGGCGGCGAGCAAATCGGCGTGGGTGCCGATCTCGAGCTGACGGCCGCCGTCGAGGACGAGGATGCGGTCGGCCATGCGGACGGTCGAGAAGCGGTGCGAGATCAGCACGGCCATCTTGCCCCGAGTCAGTTCGCTGAACCGTTCGAACACCTCATGCTCGGCCCGAGCGTCGAGCGCGGCGGTCGGTTCGTCGAGAATCAGCAACTGCGCGTCGCGCATATACGCACGGGCGAGGGCGATTTTCTGCCACTCGCCGCCGGACAGATCGACGCCGCCAGCGAAGCGCCGTCCGATCACTTGAGCATAACCTTCCGGCAGCTTGGCGACCACCGTATCGGCCAGCGAGCGGTCGGCGGCGTCCTCGATCCGGGGCTGATCGGTCCGCGCCTCGATCCGGCCGACGGCGATGTTCTCGCCAGCCGAGAGCTGAAACTTGACGAAATCTTGAAAGATGACCCCGATCTCGCGGCGCAGCGCGACCAGATCGTAGTCGCGCAGGTCGCGGCCGTCGAGCGTGATGCGGCCCTCGGTCGGATCGTATAACCGAGCGAGCAGCTTGACGAGCGTCGTCTTGCCCGCGCCATTCTCGCCGACGAGCGCAAGCTTTTCGCCGGCTTGGAGCGTGAACGACAGGTCGCGCAGCACCCAGCGCTCGGCGTTCGGGTAGCGGAAACCGACGCCCTCGAAGCGGAAGCCTTCCCGAATCGGGTTCGGCACCGGGATCGGCGCGACCGGCGAGGCGACGCGCGGCCGAATCTCGAAGAAATCGAACAAATCCTTCAAATACAACGCGCCTTCCGCGACCGACGAGAAGCTCTGCAAGATGCCCTGCATCAGCCCGCGCAACCGGGAAAACGAGCCCGACAGGAACACCAGATCGCCGAGCGTGAGCTGGCCGCTGACGGTGCGGATCAGGATGAACGCATACGCCGCATAATAGCCAGCCGACCCAACGGCGGCCAGCCCCGCGCCCCACGACGCCCGGCGCAGCGCCAGCGAGCGGTTGGCCCGGTAGAACCGCTCCGATAGGGTGCGGAATCGCTCGATCAGGAACCCGTCGAGCCCGAAGATTTTGACTTCCTTCGCGGTCTCGTCCGACGCGCCAGCGAGGCGGAGGTAGTCCAGTTCGCGCCGCTCCGGCGTCCAGCCGAACGTTAAGGAATAGCTCAACCCGTTGAAGTGCGCTTCCCCCAGAAACGCCGGGACGAGCGCGACGACGAGCAGCAGGATCAGCCACGGACTGAACGCAATCAGTCCGACGGCGAGAAAGCCGACCGTGACCAGATCCTGAATCTGCCCAAGCACCTGCGACATCAGCGCCGTCCGGCCGGTCGTGTTGCGTCGGGCGCGGTCGAGTTTGTCATAAAAGGTCGCGTCCTCGAACTGCTCCAAGTCGAGTTTGGCTGCGTGCTCCATGAGCTGAACCGAGGTCTGGATCGAGAACCGGTCGCCCAACAAGCTGTCGAGCAGCGCGACGGCTCGGGTCAGCCCGTCGCTGAGCAGCACGAGCCCAATCTCGCCGCCGACGAGCGTCCACAGGTGCGTCAGGTCGCGCGCGGCGGCGGGCAGCCCGGTCAAGCGGACGACTTCGTTCAGAATCCACTTGCCGAGCAACAGCGTCAAGAGCGGAACGGCGGCCCGGACCAAGCGCAGCAGCCCGTTGGCGACGACCATCGGCGGCGAGATCGCCCACAGCAGCCGGAACAGCGGCGGCAGGTAGCGCAGCGCACCGACCCGTTCCTTGAACGAGAGCGGCGGCTTGCCCTCGGCGGCGGACCGGCGACTGGTCGGTTGGGCGGGCGGGAGAAACGACGGGCGGAGGGCCATAGACGGGAAAACGGTGAATCGAGCCAAGCGCTGACATGATGGCAGCGCGTTCGGGGCCGATAGGAAAGCGCCGTGCCGATCCGCCGTCTGCTCGTCTGGTGAGCCGAACGGACATTCGGCTGCGCGTTGGGGATCAACGGCCGGGCGCACTATCTTTCCCCGGTTCGGCTTCCCCGTTCACCCCTCACCGATCCGAGTTTTCATGCCGATCTCCCTTCACTTCCCCCAATCCGCCGCGCTTCTCGCCGTGCTGACCCTCGCTGCCCCGACCGTCCGGGCGCAGACGACGACTGCCAAAGACGGCTCGCTCAACGGCCGCATCCAGCAGTTCACCGGCATCCTGCGCCCGGCCGTCGCGGGCTACACGCAGCCGATCAGCACGTCGCTTGGGACCGCGCTCAACAGCGGTCTGTTCCGCTCGGCCGACGTTCACGGCCTGCTCGGCTTCGAGGTCGGCGTGCAGATCATCGGCGTGATGGTGCCCGACAAGGACCGGCTGTTCACCGTCGATCTGTTCAACCCGCTCACCGGCGGCACCGAGCGCATCACGACCTCGACCGCGTTCGGGCCGACCGAAGGTGCGACGGTGTTCGGCGCCGGTAAAGTGCCGGGCGGGATCGACTTTAAATACGTCCCGGTGCTCATCCCGCAGGCGATGGTTGGGCTGCCGATTGTTGGCGAGGTGATGGTCCGCTACCTGCCGAAGGTTCAGATCTCAAAAGACATCGGCGAGCTGGAGCTGCTCGGCGTCGGGCTGCGACACGACCTTGACCACTACATCCCGTTCTTCCCGGTCGATGTCGCCTTAGGCGCGGCGTATCAGCAGTTCAAGGTCGGCACGACGGCCACCTCGAAGAACTTCGCCGTCAACCTCGTCGTCAGCAAGTCGCTGCCAGCGAAGCTCGTCCCGATCTTCATCCCGTACATCGGTGTCCAGTATGAAAGCACCAAAACTGACTACTCGTACACCTACACGCCGCAGTTGACCAACGGCCAATCGCTGGCGCCGGTGACCATCGCCTACTCGCAGGACGGGCTGAACACCGGCACGCGGGCCACCGCCGGCTTCTCGCTGCGGGTGTTCCCCGGCTACCTGAACCTCGGCTACTCGATTGGCAAGTACCAAGCGGCCAACCTCGGCCTCGGCCTGTCGTTCCGCTGATCGGTCGGTCAGAAAGAACAGGGCGGCGCTGCGCGGGAAGCGGCGCCGCCCTTTTTTTGCGAGTCGCAGGCGGTATCGTCGTGAAAAGATGACCTTTCTTCGCTACCTTCTCGACACCCGCCGCCTGTTTGTCGCCACCCAACCGGAGTTTGTTATGTATCGCTCCAGCTTCCGCCGCGCCGCGATGGCGCTCGCCCTCGCCGCCGGTCTGTCGGCCAGCGCCCTGCCCGCCCACGCCCAGCCGTTCAGCGTGAAGCCGCTCCCGAGTCTTCCATCCATCGGTCCCGATCAGGTCGCCAGCGGCGACTTGGATGGCGACGGCGACCTCGACCTTGTCATCAGCAATTCTGAGGCTGGTCTTGATCTGCGGCTGATGCTGCGGCAGCCGAGCGGTGAATACATCGTTGCCACGGTTCAGGTGCCGGATGTCGGCCCGCTTCCCATGGTGATGGCACCACTTCCCTATTATGATTTCTTCTTTCGGAATGATGTGGTCGTGGGGGATCTCGACGGCGACGGCGATCTCGACTTGGCGACGAGCCTCGAGCGGAACAACACGTTTGTGGTCCTGTTGCGTCAGTCCGACGGCGGGTACACGGCAAAAACGGTCGCGACGGTCGGCGATCATCCGAGGCGCCTGCTGATCGGTGATCTCGACGGCGACGGTGACCTCGATCTGGCGACCGCAAATGCTGGCGATAGCACCGTCAGCGTGCTGCTGAACACCGGCGACGGCACCTGCATCGTGCAGGCACCGGTGGCCGTCGGCCCGGTGCCGGTGGACATGGTTGCGGGCGACTTCGATGGCGACGGCGACCTCGATCTGGCGACCGCGAACTATGGTAGTGACACCGCCAGCCTGCTGCTCCGGCAACCCGGCGGTGGCTACGCCGTGCAGACCATCAGCGGTGTCGGTTCGCAGCGCCTTGCCATCACAGCCGGGGATTTGGACGGTGACGGTGACCTCGATCTGGCGCTTATCAACAATCAGTACGGATACCTCAGCGGTCCCACCGTCGGCATTTTGACGAATGCCGGGGACGCCACCTTCACTGTCGGCGCGCAGATCTCCACCCCGAACGGTGGCTTTCTGACGATTGCCGATCTGGATGGGGACGCCGATCTGGACTTCGTCACGATGTCCAACTACGGTGGCAGTCTCACCGTCTTGCTACAGAACAACGGCAGCTACGCTCCGGCAGCCGTGCCGTCAACAGGCGCTTCCTACGGGGCCGATGTCGCCACCGCCGATCTCGACGGGGACGGCGATCTCGACTTGATCGGGATCGCCGCAGGAGACGCCTTGTGCTGCGACGGGACCGTGAACCTGCTGTTCCGGCAGCCGAACGGAACGTACAAGGCCGAGACGTTCGGTGCCATCGCGAGCAGCAGCGAGGTCTTACTCGGCGATGTGAACAACGACGGCCGACTCGATCTCGTCTCTGCTCCGTTCTACCAGAACAAGTTTCAGGTGACGCAACGAGAGGCAGAGGGGTACATTCTCAAACCTGTCAACCGGGTACCCGGCCAGTATGTCTCAATCTCTGATATTGCCCTCGGTGATCTGGACGGCGACGGCAACCTCGATGTCTCCCTGGCTGGCTCCCCCTACCCTGCCGAAGCACCCGGCGTCGTCAACATGCTGCGGCAAGCGGACGGGAGCTACGTCAAGCAGGTGGTCGGCTCGTTGAACAGTTACGCGCCCAGCCTTGCCATCGGAGATCTGGACGGTGATGGTGATCTCGACCTCGTGACAAGCGAGAGTCGGGACTTCGATCCTCCACTCGTCCGAGGGTGGTTTCGGGCGTCCGATGGCAGCTACACGTCTCAGACGATCTACCAGCCTGATCACGATGTCGATAAGGTGCTGCTCGGCGATCTCGACGGCGACGGCTTTCTGGATGTGGTCGGCGTGGGGTATAAGCAGATCGACCTGCTGTTCCGACAGGGCGCCGGGTACACCCATCAGTCCATCGCCGTACCGGGTGCTGTGAGCGTCGCGCTGGGCGATTTCGACGGCGACGGTGATCTCGATCTGGCGATTGCCGATCTCTATGGGGGGAGCGAAGACCAGATCGGTAAACCTGTCCGCGTGCTCTATCGTCAGGCCGATGGATCGTACACTGAGTCGGTCGTGGGCAGCGTGCCCTATGCGCTCGAACTCGTCAGCGGCGATCTTGATGGCGACGGCGACCTCGATCTGGCCGTCGTCCGGTCCGATTATCAGGTGGAGGTGCTGCTGCGTCAGGCCGACGGCACCTACAGCCCATCGACCCACTATGTTTATTCCTACTACGGGTACACCGAGCTTTTCTCTCTGCGACTCACCATCGGCGATTTAGACAACGACGGCGATCTCGACCTGATCGTTTTCGGTTTCGGTGAGGTCACCGTTCTCCGCAACGACCGACCAGCGGCAGTCGCAGCGGCCGTCGAGAGCCGAACGGCGGCCAGCGGCAAGGGCGCCACGACGGCGTTTGGCGCGACGAACCTGAGCTTTACTGGCGATGTGACCGTCCCGGCGCCGCTGACGGTCAGCTTCTACGGTCAGAGCCCGACGCCCGGCACGTTGCCCGACAGCGTCGCCGCCGTCAGCCCGTTC
>JBBSVG010000122.1:0-7025 GCA_038233775.1 Bacteroidota bacterium
GGCGGATGTCGATTCGACGCTCGGGGCCGGGACGTGGTTCGGCGCCGAGGTTCGGTCGGCCCGGACCGGCGAGATCTTGGTCAGCCGCAACGCCGACAAGCGGTTCATGCCCGCGTCGAACTTAAAGCTGTTCACGACCTCGACGGCGCTGCGCGATCTCGGCCCTGAGTTTCGCTACACGACCGATCTCGTCGCCACGGCGCCCGTCTCGCCCGGCGGCGTCGTGCGCGGCGATTTGGTGCTCGTCGGCTCGGGCGATCCGTCGATCTCCGGCCGGTTCACCGACAACGACGTGACCCGGACGTTCCGCGATTTTGCCGACTCGCTCAAGGCCCGTGGCGTGCGGCGCGTGACCGGCGCCGTGCTCGGCGACGACAACGTGTTCGACGAGGTGCCCTACGGTCCGGGTTGGGCGTGGGACGACATGTCGTATTACTATTCGGCGCAGATCGGCGGGCTGGCGTTCAACGACAACTGCGTCGATCTGACCGTCCGGCCGGGCCGCATTGGGGCGGCGCCGACCGTGCAGATCGTGCCGAGCACGCGCTACATCACGATCCGCAACGAGTCGCGCACCGTCGCCGCTGGACGGCCGTTCAGCGTCGATTATGAGCGGCTGCCGGGCACGAACATCATTCGGGTGTTCGGCGACATTCCGGCCGATCACGGCGACGAGTTGGAGTCGATCACGGTCCACAACCCGACCGCGTTCACCGCGACCGTGCTGCGCGAGGCGCTGGTCGCGGCAGGGATTCGGATCGATGGCGCCGCGCTCGACGCCGACGAGCGGGCAACGCGACCCGACTCGGCCCGGTTCGTCCGGTTGGCCCGCTACACGTCGCCGCCGCTGTCGGCGCTGGTGTCGGTGGTCAACAAGCGGAGTCAGAACTTCTACGCCGAGCAGATTTTGCGGACGCTTGGCCGACAGAGCGCGGCCCACGTCGGCTCATTCGAGGCCGGGCTGGACCGGGTTCGCCATCAGTTGCGCGAGATCGGCGTTGCGGCCGATTCCGTCGCGCTGTTCGACGGGTCGGGCCTGTCGCGGCTCGATCTGATCACGCCGCACGCCGTCGCGACGCTGTTGGCGGCGAACGCGGGCGATTCGGCGTTCGTCCGCTCGCTACCGATAGCGGCCGTGGACGGGTCGATGAAAAACCGGTTGCGCGGGACGGCGGCGGCCGGTCGGGTTCGGGCCAAAACCGGTTACGTCGGCCACGTCCGCACGCTCTCCGGCTACGCCCTCAGCGCCGACGGTGAACCGCTGGTGTTCACGTTTCTGTTCAACCACTACTGGACCGGCGACCGCCCCGACCCGACCAACGCGCTACACGACCGGCTCTGCCTCCGCTTGGCGACGTTCGCTCGATAATCGCAGCGGTCAGCCGACTAAGATTCGCTTCCGTTTCCTCAACCCTTTGTGTATTATGGCGAGAACCGTGCTGGTCATCGACGACGAACTCTCGATCCGCGAGTCGGTCAAGCTGATCTTGGAGTACGACAAGTATCAGGTGGACACGGCCGAGAACGGCATCGCCGGCATCCGCCGCTTCGCCGACAAGAAGTACGACGTGGTGCTGCTCGACATCAAGATGCCGGGCATGGACGGGATGGAGGTCTTGCAGAAGCTGCGGGCCGACAACACCGAGACGCCGATCATCATGATCTCCGGTCACGGCACCGCCGAGAACGCGGTTCAGGCCGTCCGCATGGGCGCGCTCGATTTCTTGTCGAAGCCGCTCGACCGTGATCGGCTGCTGATTACGGTCAAGAACGCGATCCAAGCCAGCTCGCTCGCCGTCGAGAACAAGGGCTTAAAAGCGCAGATCGAGACCGATCAGCGGCTCTTAGGCGACGCGCCGGTGATGGCGAAGATCCGCGAGGTCATCGCTCGGGTCGGGCCGACCGACGCGCGGGTGCTGATTACGGGCGAGAACGGAACCGGCAAGGAACTCGTCGCCAAGCACATCCACCGGTCGAGCAAGCGCTCGTCGGGTCCGCTGGTCGAGGTCAACTGCGCCGCGATCCCGTCGGAGCTGATCGAGAGCGAGCTGTTCGGCCACGAAAAAGGCGCCTTTACCGGCGCGAGCGCCCAGCGGATCGGCAAGTTCGAGCAAGCCGACGGCGGGACGCTGTTCTTGGACGAGATCGGCGACATGTCGCTGCAAGCCCAAGCCAAAGTGCTGCGGGCGTTGCAGGAGAACCGGATCGAGCGCGTTGGCGGGAACAAGAGCATCCCGGTCGATGTCCGGGTCATCGCGGCGACGAACAAGAATTTGCTGCAACAGATCGAGGACGGACAGTTCCGCGAGGATCTGTACCACCGGCTCTCGGTCATCCTGATCCACGTTCCGCCGTTGCGCGAGCGGCGCGACGATGTGTCCATCCTCAGCGATGCGTTTCTGGCGGAAATTTGCCTCCGCAGCGGTCAGCCAGCCAAGACGATGACCAGCGGCGCGGGCGACCGAATGAAGGCGCTCGACTGGCGCGGCAACGTCCGCGAGCTGCACAACGTCGTCGAGCGGCTCGTCATCATGTCGAGCGGCGCCGAGATCACGAAGGATGATGTCGAGCTGTTCGCCGTCCCGCCCGGCGCCGCGCCGCGCAAGCCGACAGCCGCCTCGTCATCGGCCGATATCTTCGACGAGCACGACAATTTTCAGGCGTTCAAGGAGTCGGCCGAGCGGCAGTTCATCCAGCGGCAGCTCGAGAAGAACGGCTGGAACATCAGCCGCACCGCCGAATCGCTCGATATTCAGCGCTCGCACTTGTACAACAAGATGGACAAGTACGGGCTGAAGCGCGGCGACGCCTCGGCCAACGGCGGCGACGACGACTAACCTTCCGATGCCGACCGATCCGGTTCGCCCGTCCACCCCGACCGCCTACGCCGCCGAATCGCCCTCGCAAGCCACTGCGGAGCGATTCGACGGCGATTCGCGTCCGCTTCGTCGCCGGCTCGAGGCGCACCTGACCGCCCTGCTGCCGACGCTCATTGGGGCGCGGCTGACCGACGCGACCGGCGCGGTGCTCGTATCCGTCGGCCAGAGCGAAGCCGCCATCGCCACGCTGGTCGAACTGGCGCCGGGCCACGTCGGCACGCTGTGGACGGCGGCTGGCGACGGCGCGGCGACGGTCCGGTTGATCGCGGCCGAGACGACCGCCGAGCGGCGCAACCGCAGCCTGAGCCGCGAGTTGCTCGTCCGCTACGAAGAACTCAACGTGCTCTACGGGTTGATCGAGGCGCTCGGGACCACGCTCGACGAGCCAACGGCGGCGCGGCTGGTGCTCGACCAAGCGTTGCAGATCTTATCCGTTGCAGCCGGCGCCGTGCTCACGACCGACGGCGGCGCCCGAACCATCGCCGCCCGTGAAGGCGACGAGCGGTGGACCGAGCGGCTGACCGAAACCGGCGCCGCCGTAATCGACAGCGGGCAACCGGTGCTGCTCGACGGTCCCGATGGACAGGCCAGTCCGGGGCTGCTGCTGGCCGTTCCGCTCGTCGCCGGGCACCAACCGGTCGGGGCGCTGGTGCTGGCCGAGCGGCGCCACGGCGGACCGTTCACCTCGAACGAACTCAAGCTGATGACCGCCCTCGGCGGCCACGCTGGGACGCACCTGAACGCCTGCCGGATGATCCGCGAGGTCCGCCGCGCCGAGTCGATGCGCCGCGAACTCGAGCTAGCCCACGGCATCCAGCAACGGCTGCTGCCGCAAGGAAAGCCGCCCGATGTGCCCGGTTTCGAGCTATTTGGCGTCTGTCGGCCCGCTGCCGAGGTCGGCGGCGACGGGTTCGATTGGCTGGACCGGGGCGACGGCTCGTGCTGGCTGAGTCTGACCGACGTGTCGGGCCACGGTGTCGGCGCCGCGCTCTTGATGGCCTCGCTCCGCAGCAGCCTGCGCTCGTCGTTCGATCTGGCGACCGGCGATGTGGCGCAGCTCGTCGGCCGGGCGAACCGATTGATGTGCGCCGATGTCGGCGACGACGGCCACTACGCCACGCTCATCGTCGGCCGACTCGACGGTCCGACCCGGCGGCTGACGCTGGTCAACGCCGGCCATTGTCCCCCGCTGCTGCGCCGCGCCGACGGACGAATCGAGCCGCTCGAAGCGGTCGCCTTGCCGGTCGGGATGATGCCCGGTGAACCGTACCCGAGCGTCGAGATCGCGCTCGCGCCCGGCGATCTGCTGCTGATCTACACCGACGGCGTGACCGAGTCGCGCGCGCCCGACGGCGAGATGTTCGGCGAACCGCGCCTGCACCGCTGGCTCGCCGCGCACCGCTCAACCGCCGCATCGGCGACCGTGGCCGACTTATTGGTTCATCTGGACCAGTTTCAGGCTGGAACCCCATCGCGCGACGACGTGACGCTACTCGTGATCAAAGCGATGAACGAGGAGCGCTGAGCGAGGGAAAAGCGATTTCAGATGGATGATCGCGGATTGATGAAACGGCTGCTCGGCGCTGTTGCCAGTGGCATTTATCTGTCACCCTGAACGAAGTGAAGGGTCTCACGCCGACGACGTCCGACCTCCGTTCGTGGTGAGCTTGTCGAATCCATGAACGGAGCCACAGACGCCGCCCGCTTCCGTTGCTGTTCTCTTGCCGTAAGCTGATAGCTAACGGCTGATAGCTGATAGCTTCCCAATGAACAAACGCGTGCTGGTGGTCGATGACGAGCCGTTCATCCGCGAGACGCTGACGATGCTGATCGAGGCGCTCGGCCATGAGGTGATGGAGGCCGGCGACGGCGCCGAGGGGTTGCGCCAAGCGTCTTCTTGGCGACCCGATCTGATCGTGACGGACATGATTATGCCCGTGATGACCGGCGCCGAGTTCTGCATGGCGGTCAAAGCCGACCCCGATCTCGCGGCGACGCCGGTGCTGATGCTGACCTCGCACGACCCGCTCGCCGCCCGGCTCCACCGCTTCGGCGCCGACGAGTACATCGCCAAACCGTTCCGTCCCTCCGCGCTGCAAGCCCGACTCCGCGTCTGGCTCGACGACGAGGCGTGATCCGTTTACCCCAATCTGCCGACCGATATGGCTTGGACCCCGATTCAACCGGAAGGTGAACTCGACATCAGCAGCGTCGCTCAGTTGCGCGAGATGCTGACCGGCGCGCTCACCGGCGGCGCCACGCATCTGCTTATCGACCTAAGCGGCGTCTCGTTCATCGACTCGAGTGCGCTCGGCGTATTCGTCTCGGCCTACCGCAAAGCGGTCGAGGCCGGCGGCGAGATGGCCTTCGCCGGGGTCAACCCGCAGGTCCGCCGCGTGTTCGAGTTGACCCGCACCGAGCGCTTCTTCCGCTTCTTCCCCACCGCCGCCGACGCCCCAGCACTCTGATCTTCTTTGGGCCAGAGCCGCCGAACGCCGTTCGTGGTGAGCCTGTCGAACCCATGAACGGCGCCGCCTGACGGCTTACCGTTTCGCGGCTTCTTTCAGCGTGGCCCGAACCGTTTCAGCCCGGCCACCGACGTGTCGAATAGCGAGCGTGACCTCGTCGCCGGGGCGGTGGGTGGCGATGGCGACTTGTAGCGCGCTCGTCGTCGGCGTCGGTTTGCCGTCAACGGTGGTGATGACATCGCCGGGTCGGAGGCCCGCTTGTTCGCCAGCGCCGCCGGTGGTGACCGATTGGACCAGCACGCCGTCGAGCGACGTCATCCCGAGCGCCGTCGCCCGCGCCTCGTCGAGCGGACCAATGGTCACGCCGAGCGTCCCGCGACGGAAGCGGCCAAAGCGGATCAGATCGTCGGCGACGATCCCGGCCAGCTCAATCGGGATGGCAAACCCGTAGCCCATGTAGCCGCCGGTTTGCGACGCGATGGCCGCGTTGATCCCGACGACATGGCCGTTCAGCCGGACGAGCGCGCCGCCGGAGTTGCCCGGATTGATCGCCGCGTCGGTCTGGATGAAGTTGTCGATCCCGAACCCGTCTTGGTTGTTCAGGTTGATGTTCCGGCCGAGCGCCGAGACGATCCCGGCCGTGATCGTGTTCGTCAGCCCGAGCGGGTTGCCGATGGCAAGCACCCACTCGCCGACTTCGAGCTGATCGGTCGAGCCCAACGTCGCCACCGGCAGCGGGCGCCCATCGACCGGCTGAATCTGGATCACCGCCAGATCGGTCGACGGATCGGAGCCGACGAGCTTGGCCGGGTACTGATGGTTGTCGGTCAACGTGACCCGAATGCTGCCGTCGCCCGGCGCGGCGCCCTCGACGACGTGGTTGTTGGTCAGAATGTAGCCTTCGGCGCGGAAAATCACGCCCGAACCGGTCCCGATGCCGCGCTGTCGTCGCTCCGGTTGCGGGAAAAACTGGCCGAGAAAATCGTCGCTGCCCTTGTTGCCGACCGGCCGGTCGATCTGCACCGTGATCGAGACCACCGCCGGGGCGACCGCTTTCGCCGCCTGAACAAAAGCCCGGTTCAGCGCGAGCGCCGTCGGGATGTCCTTCATATCGGCCGCAACCTCGGTTCGGCCGTTCGGGCTCCGCTCGGTTGTCGCGCTCGGGTCCTCAGTTCGACTCGAACAGCCGCCGAGCGGCAGGGCAATCAGCAGGCACAGCAGCAGTCGGCGCATCGGTTCTCCGGTTGAATGGCGTCGGCGGGCCTGTATCTTGCCCGGCCCCGTGCCTCCCTAACCGTTCGCCGTCGTCCCAGGTTCAAGCCGCGTGACCTCTGCCCCGCTGCCCGCCGCGCTCCACCCGCCGCTGAAGCTGATCGCCCATCGCGGCGGCAGCTTGCTGTTCCCGGAAAACACGCTGACCGCGTTCGAAGGCGCGGCGAGCGCGTTCGCGCCCGACATGATCGAGTGCGACATCCACCTGTCGAAAGACGGCGAGATCGTCGTCCTGCACGACAAGCGGCTCGACCGGACGACCGATCAGACCGGGTTCGTCGCCGAGCGGACCGCCGCCGAACTGGCCCAAGTCGATGCCGGGTTCCGCTTCACGACCGACGGCGGCGCGACGTTTCCCTTTCGCGGGCAACAGATCGGCGTGCCGACGCTGGCCGAAGCGATTGAA
>JBBSVG010000123.1:0-7021 GCA_038233775.1 Bacteroidota bacterium
AGGCGACCGCTTCGGTCGGGATCAACTCTGCGACGGCGGGGGCAGACGACATGGCGGTTCTTCCGGCTGGGACGGCGAGGCTGTCAGGAACGGTCGTCGATGAGAATCTGTCGGGCCAGATCGCCGCCGATGGCGATCTCTTGGCGAAAGCGCTGGATGACGAGCGTGCCGCCGGGCAACCGGGCCAAACACGTCACCTTCGTCCCCTCGATCACGCCGAAACGGATCAACTGGTCGCGGACGGCGCCTTCCGGAATCGAGCGGATCGTCACGGCTTCCGTCGGGACGACATCAACGAGGGTTCGCATCGGAATCAGAGAAGGCAAATTAAACCAAGTCTAAACTCCTCTGTCAAAAACGACGCCACGACAGGCATGATCAAACCGGTGAAGCTGCGGTCGGCGAGCAGTCGCCGCAGCGACCGAAGATCTGCAAGGTGTGGCTGGTCGGCTCGAAGCCCAATCGGGCGCAGACCTCGTCTTGGACTCGCTCGATCAGCACGTTGCAGAACTCGACTACCTTGCCGCAATTCGTGCAGACCAAATGCTCGTGGTGCTTGGTGCCGACCGTCCGCTCGTAGGTCAAGTGCGACGCGTCGAAGCCGTGTCGGGCGACCAAACGGCACTCGACCAGCAGATCGAGCGTGTTGTACACCGTCGCCCGGCTGACCCGCGAGCCAGCGGCGCGGAGTCGGGTGTAGAGGCTGTCGGCGTCGAAATGCCCGTCGGTGTCGTAGATCGCGTCCAGAATCCGCAGCCGCTCGGGCGTGACGCGCTGGCCTCGACGCTGCAAATGCGCCCGGAACAGCCCGTGAACGTGCATCCCCCACATCATTTGCCGCCTCCCTTCATGAAACCGGCCGGCATCGCATAGGGCGACCCGGCCGGTTCCAAGATACATACGCCGCAGGTCAGCCGCGCATCCCCTGCATCGCCGCGCCGATCCCGACGGCAATCAGCGTGTACACGAGCCACGTCCCGCCGACGGCCGCGAACGCCTTCTGGAAGCGAACCCGCCACAGCGTCGAGCAACCGACGGCGACGACGACGAGCCACCAAAGGGTGAACAGGTTGAACTTCTTCAACAGAGCTGGCAGAAAACTCGTCTGACCGACCATCCCGAACGCTGTCTGTAGGTCAACGCCGTACTGGATCGAGCCGGTGCCGAGGACGATACCCGAGCCGACGAGCGACTCGATGATTGAGACGGCCGACGCGACGCCGAGCACGGCCAGCATCGCCGGGAAGGTGGTCAGCGGCTTGCCCTCTTCGCTGGCGGTGAACCGGCCAACGAGCCAGAAGACAAGCGCCGAAATGACCACCGTGAGGATCGGACCGAGCAACGCAATCGCATAGAACGAGACGAGGAAGATCGGGCTGTTGCCCATGTTGCTCATGAACTGATCGGCCTGATCCTGGGTCATGCGCCCCTGCTCGACCGCCTGCTGCATCCCCTTCGCCTGCTGGTCTTGGATCGCGCCCATGAACACGTCCTGCCCGATGATGATCACCAGAATCGAGATCGCCGTCAGGATCAACACCGGGACGACCCAGTAAGGCGTCTTGTTTGGCTCGGTCGGCAGCCCGTCGTAGGCGGCTTTCGGCTTGATCAGCGCTTGGACGAGCCGCGTGATCGCGCTCTTGTGCGGTCCGACAGCCGGCGCCGGCGCAGTCGAGAAGCCAGACGGGGTTGAGGCGTACGGGTTGTTGAGGTCGCTCATGGACGACTCCTGATGGCAGGTAGGAAAGGAGCGGCGGGAAACGGCAGCGGCCGAAGCAGGTCGGCCGGGGCAAGGTACGGCCGGACCGGCGGAAGGTTGCGCGGACCGGCCGCGTCACGACCGGTCCGGCAGGGCAGCGGTCAGTTGCCGCCTGGTTTCAGCTTGGCGATCTCGTCGCGAATCTTGGCGGCGCGCTCGTAATCCTCGGCCTTGATCGCCTCGTCGAGCTGCTCGTTGAGCGTCTCGATCTTCGATTGGGCGGGCTTGCGCGGTCGGGTCTTGCCGGTCGGCTCGCTCGGACGGTCCTCCGACTCGGTCGCGCCCGGCTCATCGCCCTCAGCGACAATCCCGGCCTCGCGTAGCACCTCGGCCGACACGTAGATCGGCACCTCGCAGCGGACGGCGAGCGCAATGGCGTCCGACGGACGGCTGTCAAGTTCGCTCGACGTGCCGCCCTGCTCGTAGTGAATCTTCGCGTAGAACGTCCCGTCGCGCAGTTCGCTGATGACGACCTCCGACACCTGGACGTCGAACGCCTCCATCATGTTCCGCATCAGGTCGTGCGTCAGCGGTCGCGGCGGCCGGATCTTCTCCAGCTCGAGCGCGATGGCTTGCGCCTCGAAGGCGCCGATGACGATGGGCAAGCGTCGCCCGCCGCCGATCTCGCTCAGAATCAGGGCATACGCCCCGCCGCTCGACGGGCTGGTCGAGAGCCCGAGAATGTCCACCTGTATCCGATCCAAAAGAGACCCTCGCAGCCCAGACCCTACGTTCCCATCGCCACCGGTCCACCCGGTGACGCAACGGCGGCCGACATTGACAAAAACGGTTCCATCCCCCGAACAGTCGCTCGGTCAGCGGTTGAGCGCCTTCTTGAACGCCGCCGTCAGCGCCGGGACGATCTCGAACACGTCGCCGACAAGCCCGTAGTCGGCGACGGAGAAGATCGGCGCATCGGCGTCTTTGTTGATCGCGATGATGACCTTCGACCCGGTCATCCCGGCCAGATGCTGGACCGCGCCGCTGATCCCGCAGGCGATGTAGATCGTCGGCGAGACGACTTTGCCCGTCTGCCCGACCTGTTCCTCGTGCGGACGCCAACCGGCATCGACCACGGCGCGGCTCGCCCCGACGGCGCCGCCGAGCACGGCCGCCAACTCCTCGAGCATGGCGAAGTTCTCCGGCGTCTTCAGCCCGCGACCGCCCGAGACGACGATGTCGGCCTCGGACACGTCGAGCTTGCCGCCAGCCGCAGCGACGACCGCTTCGACCACCGCCCGCAGATCGTTCGAGCCGAGCGCGACGGCCAGCGGCTCGACGGTCGCATCGGCGTTTTCCCGCAGCGACTTGACGCCGAAGACGTTCGGCCGCAGCGTGACGACCTTGCGCGGCGTCTTGAACCCGATCTCCGCCAGCGCCTTGCCCGAGTACACCGGTCGCACGGCGACCAGACTGCCGCCGTCGAGTCGGAGCGCGGTGCAATCGGCGGCCAGTCCGGCGCCCAACCGGGCGGCGACGCGTGGCGCCAGATCCTTGCCCATCGCGGTCGCGCCCATCAGCACGACATCGGCGCCGCTGTGTTCAACGGCAGCGACGACGGCGGTCGCGTACGACTCATTCGAGTAGGCTTTCAGCTCGGCCTGACCGGCCGAGAGCACCCGGTCGGCCCCGTAGGCGCCGAGCGAGGCGGCGTCGGTGTCGGGACCGATGGCGAGCGCGGTGAACGGCACGCCCATCTCGTCGGCCAGTCGCCGCCCTTCAGCGACCGCCTCGAAAGCGGCCTTCTTAAACTGCCCGTCTCGCGATTCTGCGAACGTGAGAACTCCAGCCATGATAGCTATTCCGGTTTGGTGGTCAGATCACTTTCGCTTCGTCGCGCAGGGCGGCGATCAGTTCGTCGACCGAGCCGAGCTTGCGCCCGCCGCTCTTGGCCGCCGGTCGGGTCAGCCGGATCAGCTCGATGCGCGGCTCGCCGGGCGCGGCGTCCTCGGTCGTGACGGGCTTCGACTTCGACATCATGATCCCTTTGACCGACGGCAGGCGCGGCTCGTTCAGCCCTTTTTGGGCGGTGACGACGGCTGGTAGCGGCAGCGTGACGCGCTCAACGCCGCCCTCGATCTCCCGCTCGACCGTCGCTTTCCCGTCGGCGACCGTCAGCTTGACGACGACCGAGGCCGACGGCAGCCCGAGCCCTTCGGCGACGAGCGGACCGACCTGACCGTCGTTGGCGGCGGTGCTCTCCTTGCCAAAGAGGACCAGATCGAGCGGCCCGAGCTTGCCGATGGCGGCCACCAGCGCGGCGGCGATCTGCGCCGCATCGAACGGGCCGACGCCAGCCGCGTTCACCCGCACCGCCTTGTCGGCGCCCATCGCGAGCGTTTTGCGGAGCGTGCTCGTGACCGATTCGTCGCCGACCGTCACGATGGTCACCGTCGAGCCGGGGTTCTGGTCGCGCAGCCGGAGCGCTTCCTCGACGGCGAACTCGTCGTACGGGTTGAGCACAAAGTTCACATCGCTCGTCTCGATGGCCTTCCCATCGGCGGCGAGCTTGATCCGGGCGGCCGTGTCGGGCACCTGGGTGATGCAGCAGACGAGGTTCATGTCAGGTCGGTTGTGTCGGTGGAACGGGCCAGCTCGCGGAGCGTGTCGCGCAGCCGGTCGAGGAAGATACGGTTCTCGGCAGCGGTGCCGAGGCTGACGCGGAGCATCCGGTTCATCTGCGGGTAGCCGCCCATGTCGCGAATCAGCACGCCGCGACCGAGCAATCCATTGAACACCGCAGACGACCCGAACGGCGTCTCGAAGATCAGAAAATTGGCGTCGCTCTCGATCACGCGGTCCACGCCGGGCACCGCCACCAGTTCGGCCGCGAGCCAATCGCGCTCGGCGACGAGCTGCCGGACGGTCGCTTGGACCCGTTCCGGCTCGGCCAACAGCCGCATCGCGACGAGTTCCGAGAAGCGATCCACGTTGAACGGAATCGCCGGTTTCCGCAGCTCGGCGGCGAGCGCCGGGTGCGCGATCAGGTAGCCCAGCCGCAGCCCGGCCAGCCCATACACCTTCGAAAACGTCCGCAGCACGACCGCATTCGGGTGCGCGTCGAGCCGCCGAACCAGCGACGGAAAGCGGCTGAACTCGATGTACGCTTCATCGACGACGACCAGCCCCGGCAGCCCGTTGAGCAACCGGTCGAGGTCGGCCGGCGCGAGCGAGCGCGAGGTCGGGTTGTTCGGCGAGAGCAGCACCGTCACGTCGGGCGCGGTCCGCTCGGCGGCACGGAGCACGGCGTCCACGTCGTAGCCCAGATCGCTGTCCATCGGGACCGTCACGACCTCGCCGCCGAGCACGGCGACGGCTTTTTCGTAGAGCGAGAACGCCGGACTCGGGATCAGCACCCGCCGACCCGCGCCAACGGTCGCCATGAAAATCGTGTGCAGCAGCACGTTCGAGCCGTGGGCGCAGACGATCCCGGCCGGGTCGCACCCGTTGGCCTCGGCCAGCGCCCGGTTGAGCCGCTCCGGGAACGTGTCGGGATAGCGATTCCACGGCTCGCGGCTCAACTTGTTTAGAATCCCAGCTTTCCACTCGTCCGGCAGGTCGAACGGGATCTCGTTCTGGTTGAGCTTGACCGGGGGATCGGTCACGCCGGCGACGTGATACGTGCTGAGCGCCCGCACCTCCGGCTTGATCGCGCCGAGCGCGGCGTCAAGCGGACCGGCGGCGACGGTCGGCGTCACGAGCGGGCCTCATCGTCATCGAGCCGCAACTGGACGGCGAGCGCATGGGCGTCGAGCTGCTCGGCTTGGGCGAAGCGGACGATCTTGGGACCGTCGCGGCGCAGTCGGGCTGCCGAATACTGGATCAGGCTGGTCCGCTTGACAAAATCATCGACGCCGAGCGGCGAAGCGAACCGCGCCGTTCCACCGGTCGGCAGGACGTGGTTCGTCCCGGCGAAGTAGTCGCCGACCGGTTCGGTCGAAGCCGGACCGAGAAAAATCGCGCCCGCGTGTCGCACGGTCGTCATCGTCGCCCATGGATCACGGGTCAGAATCTCTAAATGCTCCGGCGCCAGTCGGTTGATCGTATCGACGGCTTCCGCTTCGGAACGGGCGACGAACAGCGCCCCGAAATCGCGCAGCGAGGCGCGAATCGTGGTCTGCCGACTCAATCGGGGCAGCAACTCGTCCATCGCAGCGGCGACGGCTTCGGCCAGACGGGCGCTCGTCGTGACGAGAATCGCGCTCGCCCGCTCGTCGTGTTCGGCTTGGCTGAACAGGTCGGCGGCGATGTAACGCGGATCGGCCGTATCGTCGGCCAGAACAGCGATCTCGCTCGGTCCGGCGACCGAATCGATCCCGACCGCGCCGAAAACCAGCCGCTTGGCCGTCGCAACGTAGAGGTTGCCCGGTCCGACGATCTTATCGACCTTCGGAATCGATTCGGTCCCAAACGCCAGCGCCGCGACCGCCTGCGCCCCGCCGACGCGGTAGATGTTCGTTACGCCAGCGACGTGGGCGGCGACCAAAATGTGCGGGTGAATGTGCCCGGTTCGGTCGGGCGGCGAGACCAGATGCAGCTCCGGCACGCCCGCGACGAGCGCTGGAATCGCGTTCATCAACACGCTCGACGGATAGACCGCCTTGCCGCCGGGAACGTAGAGTCCGACCCGGTCGAGCGGCGTGAACCGCATCCCGAGCATGACGCCGTCGCCGTCCTCCTCGACCCACGTCGAGCGCCGCTGCCGCTCGTGGTGCCGCCGAATGTTCGCCGCCGCTCCGCGCAGAATGGCGACAAACTCGGGATCGGCCGACCGAAACGCCGCATCAATCTCGTCGGACTCGACCCGCAGCGCGTCGATCTCGGCGCCGTCGAACCGGGCGGTGTACTCGCGCACGGCCCGGTCGCCGCCGGTGCGAACGCGCTCCAGAATCGCCCGAACCTGCGCCTCAACCTCGGCGTCGAACGAGCCGCCGCGCTCCAGGATGTGCGCGAGCCGCGACTCGGCCGCCGCCGTGCCGAGCGTCAGCACCGGCAACAGATCGGTCGGCGAGAGGGCGATGGAGGCGGAAGCGGTCGGCAGGGACATGGAAACATCGGGCAATGGCGGTGAGCCGACAAAGATACGCCCGCCGCCTGCCGGATGCCAGCCGCCGCGCGTCGGGCGAAACGAGCCGAGGGACGATCTCCCGGTGGAAATCGCCCCTCGTGACCCTTCAAGCCGACTTCTTTCGCCTACTTCAGCAACAACATCTGCCGCGAGAGCGAGCGCCCGCCGTCAACCGACAAGCGGTACACATACGC
>JBBSVG010000124.1:0-6992 GCA_038233775.1 Bacteroidota bacterium
CGCCGAGCACGCCGAGCAGGGCAAACCGGCTCGACTCGTGGACGACCGGAAGGCCGCCGCCCGCGTTGAATCGGCTCGGGTCGCCCGCCGCCTCGCGCAGCTTGGCCACGTCGAGCTTGACGGTCTGCAACTCGATGATCTTGCCGATCAGCGTGTCAGGTCGGTTCAGCCCCATTCGCCGCAGCAGCGTCGCGCTGACGACGATGCCGCGCTCCGAATCGCGGGTGTAGAACGCGCCGCTGGCGAGATGGCTGTACGCCTCGGTTTTGCCCAGTCGCGCGGGCAGCGCTTCGGCCATCGCGACCGCCTGCCGTCCGTCGAACTTGACCTTGACCGGAAACGAGATCTCGGGATAGACCATCGCCACGCCGGGCATGGCGGCGATGGCGTCAATCGTCGCGTCGGTGATGATGGTCGTGTCGGGTCCAGCGGGATCGGCGGCGGTTTCGGGGTCGCCGAGAAAAAAGAAATCGGCCATGTTGAACGCTTTCGGCGTCACCCGCAGCGTGTTGAACAGGTCGAGATCGGCGAACTCCTTCGCCATGTTGTGCTGCGCTCCGGTTCCATAGGCGAGCATGGCGACCAGCGCCGCGATCCCGATGACGACGCCGCTGGTCGTCAGCAGCGTTCGCAGCTTCGACCGGGCGAGGTTGCCGAGCGCCATCCTGATCAGATCGGACCAAGTCATCGGGTCGCCTCCGCAAGCGCCATCGTGGGCTGCCGACTGTCGGTGGCAACGCGGCCGTCGAGCAGCCGAATCTGTCGGGTGGCGACGCGCTCGGCCAGTTCCAAATCGTGGGTGATCATCACGACCGGTTTGCCGCTGCGGTGCAGATCGACGAGCAGCGACATGATCTCGGCGGCGGTTCGGCTGTCGAGGTTGCCGGTCGGCTCGTCGGCCAGCAGGATGGCGGGATCGGCCACGAGCGCTCGGGCGACGGCGACGCGCTGCTGTTCGCCGCCGGACAGTTCGGCCGGTCGGTGGCCCATCCGGTCGCTCAGCCCGACCCGGTTCAGCACGTCGGCGGCCTTGCGGCGGCGCTCGGTTCGGTCCATCCCGGCGAAGGTCAGCGGCAGTTCGACGTTCTCGGCGGCGGTCATGCTGGCGATCAGGTTGAACGACTGGAAGATCATCCCGACCGTCTTCAGCCGATACTCGGCCAGCCCGGCCGCGTCCAACCGAGCCAGATCGCGACCGGCGACCTGAACGGTGCCGTGGGTCGGTCGGTCGAGTCCGGCCAGCAGGTTCAGCAGCGTGCTCTTGCCCGAACCGGACGCGCCGACGATGGCGGTGAAGTCGGTTGCATCGAGGTCGAGGTCGATGCCGTCGAGCGCCGCGACCGGGTGATCGCCGGGGCGGTACAGTTTGGTCAGCCCGAGTGTGCGGATCAGCGGTAGGTCAGTTGTCGTCATCGTCGCTCGGTATCGGCGTGTCGGTCGATTCGTCGCCCTCGGGCAGCGTCGGTTGGCCGGTCGGTTGGATCAGGCTGTCCGGTTGCAGCACGGCCGTCGGGGCGAGCAACGCGCCGCCGGGGATGAGCGGCTCGCGCATCAGCCGCGACACGACCGCATCCTGCGCCGAGTGCAGCGCGCCGGAGCCGCTGTTGCCCAGAATCGAGAACGCGACCAGATCGCCAGTCGGCGAGGTGATGTAGCCGGAGAGGGCCGAGACGCCGTCAATCGTCCCGGTTTTGCCGTGGACGCGCCACCGCTCGGGATCGCCGACCAACCGATAGCCGAGCGTGCCGCTGCTGCCGGGCACGGCCAGCGACTCGAAATAGGCGGAGTACGCCGGGCTGCCTTGCATGACGGTCAGCAGCCGGACGATTAGCTCCGGCGAGACGCGGTCGAGCCGCGACAGGCCGCAGCCGTCGGCCAGATAAAACGCGTTCGGTTCGAGCGACAAATGATGGCTGACGAAGCGTGTCACGACCACGCGACCCGAGTCCGGCGAGCCGACGCCCGTCGCCTCGTGGGCCAGCGTGCGGATCAGGTTTTCGGTAAACAGGTTCTGCGACCGCTGGTTGATGACCTTGATGATCTCGCGCAGCGGCAGCGAGCGGTGCTCGATCATCGGGACCGCGCTTTTGGGCGCCGGACTGCCGCTGAGCTTGACTTGCCCGGCGACCGTCACGCCGCGACGCGCCAGCGCGTCCCGCAACGCCAAGGCCGCGTAGCCGTTCGGCTGGGCGACCGTGACGAGCACGCGCCCTTCGCCGCGAGTGATCGAGGCGGTGCCGGTGATCGAAATCGTGTTCGTGCCGGGCAGTCGCCGGATGATCAGCGGCGCGCCGCCACCGACCTGTCGCCTGCTCGTTCGGCGTTTTCGACCGCGTCCCCAGCGCTTGATGACGGTTCGGGTCTTGACCGTTTTGGCGCTGTTGACGACCGTCAGGAAGCTCGTCTCGGGCTCGAAGCGGACCCGAACCGGGTCGCCGACCTTTAAGCCGGGCCGAACCGCGACGACGACGCAGTTGTCGTTGTACGAAAACGTGGCGCTCTCGGCGGCGTACCACGACGAGTAGTAGCGCGACAGATCCCACCCCTGCCCGGTCGAGGCGCCAGCGAAGTAGCTCGTATCGATGACAAGATCGCCAGCCACGCGACGAATCCCCCGGCTGCGGAGCGAATCGGCCCATTGCTCGAACGTCGCCGACGGGGCGCGGGTGAAGCGGGCGCTGAAGAGCGGATCGCCGGTCGGCCGGACCCACAGATCGCCGCGCAAGAGGCTGTCCGAGGTCACATCCCCGTCGCGGCTGATCGTCGTTCGGTAGGCGAACTCGGGTCCGAGCAGCGACAGCGCGGCGGCGGTGGTGACGAGTTTCAGGTTCGAGGCCGGCATCCGCGTCGTCGCGCCGGTCAGGCTAAACATCGTCTCGCCGGTGGCGAGGTTGCGCGCCAGCACGCCCCATTGGGTCGGCCGGACGTTGCGGGCGCCGAGAATGGCCGACAGGTCGCGGGCCAGATCGGGCCGAACGGTCAGCGGATCGCCCGGCAGCGCGGCCGGTGGGGTCCAGATCGGTGGCAACCACGGCGAGGCCGCGCCCAACTCGCCGCCGCTGGGCCGAGTCACGGTCGCGGTCGAGTGGGCGGGTCGGGGCCAGAAGCGCCCGGCGGTCACGGCCGTGGCGACGACCGCGAGGCAGAGCGCCACGGCGAGGGTCAGCGTGCGCGGCATGAAACGAAGGGTCACGGACGGGGCAGGGCTTTCATTCGGCGTTCGGCTGGCCTGCGGCAAGAGCCGGACCTTTTCAACCGCGCCGTCGTTATCGCCCGGCCTCGACCCGAACGTGCAGACGGCCGACGCCGGGCACCGAGGCGACGAGTTCATCGCCCGGCCGGACCGGACCGACGCCGGCCGGTGTGCCCGTATAGATCAAGTCGCCGGGTTCGAGCGTGAAGATCCGCGACAGATACGCAATCGTGTCGGCGACCGGGAAAATCATGTCGCCCGTGTTGCTCGATTGGCGGCGCTGACCGTTGACCTCGAGCGTGATCTCAAGCGCTTGGACGTCGCTGATCTGGTCGCGCGGCGTGACGGTCGAGAGCGGGGCGGACGTGTCCCATCCTTTCGCCACCGACCACGGTTCACCGGCCGATTTGGCCTTGCTCTGCACGTCGCGCAGCGTCATGTCGAGCCCGACGGCGTAGCCCAAGACGTGATCCAGCGCCCTTTCGACCGGAATCTCGCGTCCGCCGATCCCGATGGCGACGACCAATTCGACCTCGTGGTGAACCTCCTGACTCAGCCATGTTGGGATGACGACCGCGCCGCCGTCGGCGATGATCGCGGTGGCCGGTTTGAGGAACACGACCGGCTCGACGGTCGGCACGGCAGACCCCATCTCGCGGGCGTGGTCGGCGTAGTTGCGCCCCAAGCAGAGGATCTTGCCGACGCGCATCTGCTCGCCGGTGGTCGTCGTCAGCATCGTCATGGAAAAAGCGGTTGGGTTGGAAAGGTTAGAGCGCTGCGGCTCCGTTTGTGGATTCGACAGGCTCACCACGAACGGCGTTCGATTTTTCAGGACCGGAACTCAGGCCGTCGGCGCGGTCAGCGTTTGGGCGATGAGATCGACGGCGCGGCGGCAGTCGTCCAGCGACACGTCGCGGTGCGTCACGGCGCGGAGCACGGTCGGGCCGAACGGGACGAGCCCGATCCCGACGGCGCTCAGTTGGTCGAGCGCGGCGGTCGCCGTCAGCCCGAGGCCGGACACGTCGAACAACAGGATGTTCGTCTCGGGTGGCGTGACGGTGATGCCGGGCACGGCGGCCAGTCCGGCGGCCAACTCGCGGGCTTTGCGGTGGTCGTCGGCCAGCGCCGACCAGTGGTGCTCGATGGCGAACAACCCGGCGGCGGCGAGCATCCCGACCTGCCGCATCCCGCCGCCGAACAGCTTGCGAAACCGCCGCGCTTCGTCGTGCGTCGCTTGGTCGGTCGAGACGAGCACCGAGCCGACCGGTGCGCCGAGGCCTTTCGACAGGCAAATCGAGATCGTGTCGAACGGCGCGGCATAATCCGACAGCGAGACGCCCGTCGCGACGTTCGCGTTCCACAGCCGAGCGCCGTCCAAATGCGCTTTCAGGCCGCGACGCCGGGCCAACTCGCCGATCCGCTGCAACTCGGTTAGCGGATAGATCGACCCGCCGCCGGAGTTGACGGTGTTCTCGCAGGCGATCAGCCGGGTGCGCGGGTTGTAATAGGCGGGTGGCCGGATCGCCGCTTCCGCCTGTTCAGCCGTAAAACAGCCGCGCTCGCCGTCGATGACGTGAAGCGTCACGCCCGAGAGCAATCCGGCCGCGCCCGATTCATAGTTGAAAATGTGCGCTTTCCGGTCGAGAATCACTTCCTCGCCCGGCTGGGTGTGGACCTTGACGGCCAACTGGTTGCCCATCACACCGGTCGGAACGAACAGCCCGTGCGCCTTCCCAAGCAGCCCGGCGACGGTCGCCTCCAGCTCGCGAACGGTCGGATCTTCGCCAAACACATCGTCGCCAACCTCCGCCCTCAGCATCGCCTCGCGCATCTCCGGCGTCGGACGGGTGACGGTGTCGCTGCGGAGGTCGATCATGGGGCGGGGGAGAGCGATGAGTGATGAGCGAGGAGCGATGGAAAGGCGATGTCGGATTGATGAGCCGAACCGCTCTCCGTTCGTGGTGAGCTTGTCGAATCCACAACGGAGCCGCCGCGCCCTTCTTGCCTTCTTTTGCCGTGAGCTGACAGCTGACAGCTGACAGCTGACAGCCGACAGCCGACAGCGTCCGTTCCCAACTACTTCGTCGCCATCGCGTTGTAGATGAGCAGTGCGGCGTCTTGGATGGCGCGGCGGACGTCGGTTTCCGAGGCGCCGTGCGAGCGGCTCAGGGCGACGATGACGAAGCTCGGTTCGGCCGCGCCGGGTGGGTAGATCAGCGCCGCGTCGTGTTGATGGTCGGTGATCCAGCCGGTCTTGTTTGCGACCCGCACGCCGTCGGGCAGCTTGGCCGGGATCAGGTCGCGGAACTCTTGCTGCAACAGGACTTGCCGGATCGCCTCGCTCGTCTCGTGGTTGACGACCCGGTCGCGGGCGATGGCGGTCATCAGGTCGGCCAGCCCATCGGCGGTGACGGTGTTGTTCTGCCCGGCGCGAAACGCCTTGATGTCCTCGACGCCGCGCAGTACGGTCACGCCGCGCACGCCGAGCGCCGTCAGCGTCCGGTTGATGCTGTCCGGCGTCGCCCAGCCGACGAGCAGGTTCGTCGCCAGATTGCTGGAGCGCGTGATCATCAGTTCGACCAGATCGCGGACCGAGCGCGTCCCGCCGACCGAGTCGTAGAGCGTCGAATCGCTGTCGTCGTCGGGCGAGAGCGAGAACGGGCTGCCGTCGATGATCGAGGCGAACCGATCCACGACCGGCAGCGGTTGGTCCAGCCCGATCCGGCCGAGCGCGGCCTGTCGGTACGCTTCGACCATGACCGGCACCTTCATCGTGCTGGCCGCGTGGAAGACCGTGTCGGCGTTCATCCGCCAAGCGAAACCGGGCGCACCGTCGGGCTGGCGCAGGTCGCGGACCGAGAAGGCGAACGTCGCTGGGATCGAGTCGAGCCGGGCATGGAGCACGGCGGAAAGCCCATCGGCTCGGGTCGAGAGCGGCATCGGCGGTCGGGGCGGGCCGCGACCGATCAGCGCCGCGACGAGCAGCACGCCGATCAGCCGGACGGCGGTGAAGGGGACAAACCGCATCTCAAGACTCCTCGTTGAACCGGGCCTGAATCAGCAGATCGGGACCGACGCGCTCGACCCGCCAGTCGGTGACGGTCAACGCATCATCCATTTTGTCGAGCCCCAGATCGCCGAGCGCTGGTCGGCCGCCGACGAGTTTCGGGGCGATGAAGACGCACAGCCGATCCACCAGCCGCTCGCGCAGCAGCGCCGTCGCCAGACCGCTGCCGCCCTCGACCAGCAGCGTGTTGACGCCCAACTCGGCCACGGTCCACAACACCGACCCGAGATCGAGTCGCCCGGCAGTTTCGGCCATCTCGACGACCCGAACGCCGTCGGCGCGAAGGTCGTCGGCGCGCGCTTGCCGCTCTGCGGTCAGCGGCGCGGTCAGGACGACGGTTCGGGTGCGGTGATCGTCGGTGAACAGCTTCAGATGGGGGTTGAGCCGAAGCGTCCGGTCGAGCACCAGCCGCAGCGGTTGACGCCGGGCGCGGACGCCGTGTCGGACGGTCAGCTCGGGATCGTCGGCCGCCGCCGTGCCGGTGCCGACCAGAACGGCGTCGGCCGCAGCCCGCAGCCGATGAACGCGCCGCCGCGCCGGTTCGGACGTGATCCAGCGCGAGTCGCCGCTTGCCGTCGCCGTCGCCCCGTCGAGCGATTGCGCCCACTTCAAGATCACCAGCGGCCGACCGGTCGTGACGCGGCGGAAAAACCCAGCGTTCAACTCGCGACAAGCTATTTCCTCGACGCCGACCGTGACCGCGATCCCGGCCGCCCGCAGCGTCTCGATCCC
>JBBSVG010000125.1:0-6987 GCA_038233775.1 Bacteroidota bacterium
CCGCCGCCACAACCCGCGCCGCACCCGGCGCCAACTGAGTGGTCCGTCACCATCGGCGCGAACCCGCCGCACGTCTCCGTTGGGGTTGACCCTGCCCAATCCACGAACGTCGCCGCCACCGCCGACAGGGTCCGGTCGCCGTTGCCGTTCTCCTGCCGTAAGCTGATAGCTGACGGCTGATAGCTGACGGCTTCTTCCCGCCGTTAGCTGATGGCTGACAGCTTCACAACAAGGAAAATCCGATGCGTCGATTCTGGATGATCGCGGCGGCGATGCTCGTCGCCCAGACGGCGGCGGCACAGGCGCCGCTCGATCTGACGCGCGCGACGTGGCGGATCTCGAAAGGCGACGATCTGCGTTGGTCGCAGCCCGCGTTCGACGACCGGCGCTGGGCTATGACGCCGGTTCCGTCGGCTTGGGAAACGCTCGCGGGGTGGAAGGATTACGACGGTTTCGGCTGGTATCGGACCCGGTTCGACGCACCGGCCGCGCTGCTGGGTGGCGGTCCGCTCGTGCTGCGCGGCGGCCGGATCGACGACGCCGATGAGACGTTTCTCAACGGCCAAAAACTCGGCGCGACCGGCGCGTTTCCGCCCAACGCTGCGTCCGAGTGGAACACCGCCCGTGTCTATCCGATCCCGGCCGGGTTGCTCAAAGCCACCGGCAACGTGCTCGCCGTCCGGGTCCACGACTCGGGCGGCGGCGGCGGGATTCAGGGTGGCCCCATCGACCTGATGACCCGCGCCATGCACGACACGCTGACCGCCCGCGCCGCCCGAAACGCCGCCACGCCGCACCGCTCGTGGACCAAGCTGCCCATCGCCAACGGCTTCGGCGCCGCCGTCGTCGATGCGGCGACCGGCGAGATCGAGGCGTTCCGTCCGCACATGTACAAGGCCATCGACTCGACCCGCGAGGTTTCGGCCGTGCTCGGTCGCGCGTGGTTGACCTCGGCCGGGAAACCGATTGGCGAGCCGACGGCCGTCCGCTACGAAGCGGGCACCGGCATCGTCCGGCTGGCGTTCTCGGGTGGAATCGAGGCCGTCGCGTTCGCCCCGATGTCGGTCGATGGACCGGTCGTCTGCGTGTTGGTTCGCGGCGCGACCGAACCGACGCTGAAGACGAGCGGCGAGAAAGCCGGGTTCGGCGTCCGTCCGCTCGGCTTTGCCGGTGGCTGGACCGGGTTTGTCCTCGACGCCCGCACCGCCGCGACCGGCGTTTCATCCGAAACCGCAGCCGCGCTGCCCATCGGCTCGGGCGATGTCTATTTGGCCGCCGAACAGGCGTTCTGGGCCGCATTGCAGGGCCGCGCCAAGCTGCCGCCGAACCTGTCGGGCGACCGGGCCGCGCTCTACCGGCAGTCGCTCGCGGTGCTCAAGATGGCGCAGGTCCGTGAGCCGGGTCGCGGCAACGGACAGATCTTGGCGAGTTTGCCGCCGGGACAATGGAACATCGCGTGGGTCCGCGACGGCGCGTACGCGGTCGCCGGACTGAGCAAGGCCGGACTGTTCCCCGAGGCCAAAGCCGCCCTGACGTTCCTGATGACCGCCGACGCCGGGAAATACGTCCAGATGCCGTGGAAAGGCAAGGACTACGGCGTCGGCGTGCCGTATCAGATCTCCGTGACGCGCTACTTCGGCGACGGGACCGAGGAATCGGACGCGACCGACGAGGGGCCGAACATGGAACTCGACGGGTTCGGGATGTCGCTCTGGGCCGTCGAAGGCTACGTTCGCGCGTCCGGCGACACGGCATTCGTCCGCCAACACTGGCCGACGTTATCGACAAAAGTCGCCGACGCGCTGATCGGTCAACTCGACCCGACCACCGGGCTGATTCGGGCCGACAGCGGACCGTGGGAGCGGCACCTGCCGGGTAAGGTGTACACCTACACCCAGGCCAACGCGGTGCGCGGGCTGGAAGCTGCCGTGACGCTGGCCGGTTGGGCGAAAGACCGTCCGGCGCAGGACCGCTACCGACTGGCCGCCGCCCGGTTGGGCCGCAACGTGCTGCTCCGCTTGACCAACGATCAGCGCGAGTTGAAGGCGTCGCTCTCGGCCGTCGATCCGAGCGCTCACGAGTATTATGACGCCGGCGCTGTCGAAGCGATCACGCTCGGCGTCGTCGATCCGACCGGTTCGGTGGCGAAGGCGACCCTTGCGGCGTTCGACCGGGCGCTCCGCATCCCGACCCGACCGGTCGGGTTCATGCGCGTCAACGCTGGCGACTGGTACGACCGGCAGGAGTGGGTCGTGCTCGATCTGCGGATGGCCGCCGCGTTTCAGTTGGCCGGTCAGCCCGACCGGGCCGCCGCGCTGATGGACTGGGTCACGGGCCAGAGCGCGGCCAACTTCAACCTGATGGCCGAACTCTACGACGAGACGACCGCCGACTACACCGGCGCCGTCCCAATGTGCGGCTTCGGCCCCGGCGCCTATCTGCTGACCGCTTGGGAATTGGCGAAATAAAGCTGACAGCTATCAGCCGTCAGCTATCAGCTCACGGCAAGAGAACGGACGCTGTCTGCGGCGGCGGCTCCGTTCATGGATTCGACAAGCTCACCACGAACGGAGATGCGCGGCCGGTTCGGTCGTGTCATCAATCCGCGATCAGCAATCCGAAATCGCCTTTCTATCGCTCCTCGCTCCTCGTTCATCGCTCTCTTCAGATTCATCATTCTGCATTCTCTTCCACCAACCCTCGATCTGCAATCAGTACTTCTTCTTTGACACCGGAGCGGCGGCAACTGCGTCGCTTCGCGGCGGGCGTGGCGGCGGCGATGCTCGTTTGGTTCAGTGTGCTGGCCGCATTCGGGCTGTTCAGGCCCGATCACCTGCTGTTCATCGGGTTCGTCGCTGTCGTGCTCGCTGTCGGCGGACGCTGGGGCCGGGTGCTGCTGATCGACTGGTCGCCGTTCCTGCTTTACACACTCGTGTACGATCTGATGCGGGTCGTGACCGGGACGCTGCGGGCGAAAACGGTCCATGTCGCCGGACCGTATCATCTGGAGCACGCCCTGTTCGGCTGGCTCGGTGGCGGCCAGATTCCGAGCTTCGCCCTGCGCGACTGGGCCGACGCGCACATGACGAGCCCGCTGAAGATCGGCATCGACAGCGCGAGCGCGGCGCTGTACGTCTTCCACTTTATCGCCCCCTTGCTCACCATGTGGGCGCTGTGGTACGTGGCCGACAACCGGCGGCTGATGTACGAATATTCTATCACCGTCGCCGTGCTGAACGTGTTCGCGCTCGTCACGTACATGGCGTTGCCGGTCGCGCCGCCGTGGTACGTGCGGCTCTACGGGCTGGCGCCACCGCCGCTGGAGCGCGTCGCCGGGGCGGCCGGGGGGCTGGCCGATCTCGACCAGATGCTCGGGATTCGGCTGTTCGGCCACATCTGGGGCGATCTGAACGCGAACCAGTTCGCCGCCGTCCCGAGTCTGCACGGCGCCTATCCGCTGCTCGGCGCGCTGTTCATGTGGGCCGCGTTTGGCAAGACGCGGCGCGGGCTGCTGTGGCTGCTCTACCCGGCCGCCGTCTGGTTCGCCGCCGTGTACCTCGACCACCATTACCTGATCGACCTGCTCGCCGGCGCGTTCTACTCCGCCGTCGCGTGGCTCATCACCGACCGCCTGCTGCTGCCGCGTCTCTTCGACCGCCGCCTCGACTTCACACTAAAGATTCGCCCTCTCTTCCGCCGCCCGTGGTGGTGATTGCTGTTATTGTACAAATAGGTGCGAGCGAACGTCGCTCTCCGTTCGTGGTGAGCGGGTTAGAGCTGAATGTCGCGGTGAGCCTGTCGAACCATGAGCGGAGCCACCGCAGCCATTCTCGACATACTCAGAGCCTATCCGCAACCCCCTCCAATCCGGTCATTGCGAGTGGCGAAGTGTCGAAGCAATCCCGATTTGCAGCGCTCCGAGACACGGGATTGCCGCGTTTCAGCTTTGCCTTCACTCGCAACGACAGCGGGTTTCGGATCGGTTCTCAGGGCAAATCGATGGTCTTCTGGCTTCGGCGTGAGTCCCTTGACTGCGTTCAGGGTGACAGGAAAAGGTGGCCGCCGGGCGCCGAGAGGAATCAGCGGCGGGTGAGGGCGGCGGGGGCGAGCGCGGCGGCGGGGAGGAAGCCGAGCTGTCCATCGGGCAGCCGGATGCGGTAGCGGTCGCCGGTCGCGCCGATGACGCGAACGGAATCGCCCCGAGTCAGCGTCGCCAGAACCGGCGTTTCGGTCCGCGTGCTGGCCGGAATCGTCACGCGCCGACCGCGCCGCTGGACGGTTCTTGCTGGCACGGCGACCTCGACCGGCCGGACAGCCTTGACCTCGGCTTTCTTGATCGTTACCTGCACCGAACGGCCGAGCGGGGCGAGTGGCGCGGTAATCGGCCGGTCGGGCGTCGGCGGATCGGCCAGAAACGGGTACGGATCGACGGCGCCGTGGCCGCGAAGGTAGATCCCGAAGTGCAGGTGCGACGGCGTCGTCCGGGCGTTGCCGGTGTTGCCGACGAGCCCGAGCGTGTCGCCGCGACGGACCGACCGACCGGCGGCGACGAGTTGGCTGTCCAGATGCGCGTAGTACTGCGTGTGCCCCTTGTCCGGCGCCCACAGCCAGACGACTTTGCCGCCGAGCGTCGAGAGGCCGACCCACGAGACGAATCCGTCCGAAGCGGCGACGACCGGCGTCCGCTTGGGCGCGAATAGGTCGTTTCCCTCGTGCCGCCGCCGTCCGCCGTCACGGTCAACGCCCCAGAACGAGCCGATGGCGCGGTACGTTTTGCCCGCGACCGGGAAGCCGAGCGACGGCCCGCGCTCGGCCGCGACGACGACCCGCTCGCTGTGGCCCGACGCCGGTTGCAGCCGGACGGCGTAGCGACCGGTCCGGTGCGCGTCGAACTGAACGACGAGCGAATCTCCGGAACGCTTGACGGCCAGATCAAGGTCGCGCCCCAACCGCTCATCGCGCTCCGTCTCGGTTGTCGCAAGTTGAACCTCGGTCAGCGGTTCGACCGCCGCGAGCGAATCGACCGCCGCCGGACCGAACGCATCGACAAACAGCGGCGCTGCGCTCTCGACCGTCAGTCGCAGCCGCTCGCCTTGAATCAGCCCGAACGTGTACGCGACGGCGGGTAGATCGTCGCCGATGGCAAGCGCTTCGCGAAACGGCAGCGCGGTCGGCAGCGGCTCGGACAGCGCCGCGACCGCCGAGTTGTTCCAGGTGGTTCGGCTCGAATCGGTTAGCGTCCCGACATACCGCGCTCGGGGCGACGGCTCGACGATTTCGTGCAGCTTGCCGCCGAGCGCCCCCGGCCACCCGTCGCCGCGACAACCGACGAGGGCGACGAGCAGCAGCGGCAACAGCGATTTAGCGGTCAAGGAGACTCTGGATTTCGGCTAACAGGCGGGGCGAGTTCGGGCGAGGAGAGGTTCAACTCCGCCCTGAGCACCTATAAATTTCCTGATCCGTCATTGAGAGCGGCCTCGGTCGCGTGGCAATCTCGGTAGAGCGAACTCGTGCTCAAAAGCCGCCGCGTCGTGCCCCGTCGGTTCTTGGAGGCCGGATTTCGCTTCACGCAGCCGATTTGGCCCGAGGCCGCCCGCGACCTCTGCCGCCGCGCCCGCCCCTGAACGCACACGCGCCCGGCGCCAGCAGACGTGGCACCGGGCGCGGTGAGCCAGAAGCGAAGCCTCTCACCAGCGGTTGCCCTGGTTGTAGGGAAATTTGTCCGAATCGCCCTTCATCCCCTTGTCCACTTTGCCCCCAGCGGCAGCACCCAACGCTCCCGCCATCGCCGCAGTGCCAGCCGCCGGGATTCCGAAGGCTGTACCAGCTATCGCGATCCCGATACCGCCTGTAGCCACACCGACGGCTACACCGACGGCCCCAAGCGCAACCTTGCCGGGGTTGTTCTTCACGTAGTCAATGCCCTTCTCGAAGAAACCCATCACCCACCTCCGGTCGTAGTATAGGTACTACAGCAATAGAAAACAAGCAGTGACAACCATTCGGGAACGCACTCCCGATCCCATCCGCTAAAATACCGGGTCGAGCGGCCCAAAGCAAGCCCTATAGTTGAGCACTAATACAGTTGCAAAGTCACAAGTTGAGGGTTAGAGAGAGCACGACTGGTAGATGACGTTGGTCGCCCTGAACCAGCCCGAACGTGTACGCGACGGCTCGACGATCTCGTGCAGCTTGCCGCCGAGCGCCACCGGCCACCCGTCGCCGCGACAACCGACGAGGGCGACGACCATCAGCGGCAAGAGCGATTTAGCGGTCACGGGCGTTCGGTTCGTGAAAATTGGTGTGCCGATGAACCGTTTCTCCGTTCGTGGTGAGCTTGTCGAATCCACAACGGAGCCGCCGTCGCTGTCTTTCGAGACGACTTTCAGTCAAACGACGGTCGAGTTTTGGCGTGGCGTGCGCCCGGAAGTGGGCAAGGAGAAGTCCAACTCCGCCGCGCCGGTTTGTCTTTCGCGGCAGCCGGTCGTATCGTTGTAACCGAGTCCGCCGGTTTCTCCATTCTCCCAATCCCCGCCTCGACATGAGCAACGGCCACGGTCTGCTGAACGGCAAGAAGGGCATCGTCTTCGGTCCGCTCGACGATATGAGCATCGGCTGGGCCATCGCCCTTGCCGCGCACCGCGAAGGCGCGACGCTCGCCATCTCGAACACCCAAATGGCGCTGCGGCTCGGCGCCGTGCAGGATTTGGCCCGATTGGTCGGTCCTGCCGACGGCGAATCGGCCCCGCTCGTCATCTGCGACGTGTCCGACGACGCCTCGGTCGAGGCGGCGATGGTCGAGGCGAAAGCCAAGCTCGGTCGGCTCGATTTCGTCGTCCACTGCATCGGCTATTCAAAAAACATCCGCAAGGCGCTGCCCTACGAGAAGCTCAACTACGGCTGGTTCCGCGAAACGCTCGACATCTCCGGCGTCTCGCTGCACAAGGTCATCAGCGCCGGGTTGAAAGCCGACGCGCTCGCCGACGG